>JAISNF010000357.1 GCA_031276415.1 Planctomycetaceae bacterium | reverse complement strand
ATACCGTTAAAGCCTATTTCGCCCTCAAATTAACCGGCTACGACCCAACTTCCAAACCATTGCAACACGCTAGAATCAGAGCATTGGAACTCGGCGGCGTCGATAAAGTTAATAGTTTCACACGATTTTATCTGGCAATTTTAGGACAAATTCCACATAATGTTTGTCCGGCAGTTCCGCCACAAATGATGTTGCTGCCAAAATGGTTTCCCATCAATATTAACTCCATGAGCGCATGGTCACGAACAATTTTTGTGCCTTTGTCAATAGTTTCGGCACTTGCTCCGGTTCGGGAATTGCCGGCGGAAAAAGGTATCAGAGAGATTTTCGTCAAAAATCCGTCCCAATGGGAACCACTCACTGCTCCGGGTAAAAAAATTTCACGGAACCCTTTGTCTTGGGATAATTTTTTTCGGTTTTGCAATTCGGTCATGTGGCTTTGCCGACACTTCGGTTTAACTCCGTTCCGCAAATACAGTATTGAAAAAGCAAAACAATGGACATTGGAACATTGTCGGGAAAGCGACGGACCCGGTGCCATTTATCCGCCCATAATCTGGGCTTGGATTGCGTTCAAAGCACTCGGTTACGCCGATGATTCCCAAGAAATTTTGTACTTCCGAAAACAATTGAACGATCTGGTAATCAAAAACGAAAAACGCGGAAGTGTGCGGATTCAACCTTGTAAATCACCGGTTTGGGATACGGCATTGACGTTGAAAGCGTTAATGCTCGGCGGACTTACGGCGGCACATCCGGCAGTTCGTAAAGGAGTTCAGTGGGTTCGGTCAAGGCATATCAAAGGAACTTGCGAAATGGGAAAATGGCAGGTCGGAGATACCAATGGAAAATGCCCCGCAACACAAATTCCGCCGCCAACAGGCGCATGGTGTTTTGAATTTAATAATGCTTTTTATCCTGATTGCGATGATACGGCAATGGCATTGATGGTTCTTGCCGGACGTTTTGACGAAGCACGAACAACAACTTCTGCAACTTCCGCAACATCAACAACTTCCGCAACGCCGCAACTTGCCGCCAAACGTAAACCGTTAATACTTCGCGAACATGAAGAGAAACCGGAGGAGAGAGCGGAACCGGTTTCCGGTGTATTACCTGCCGATTTACGGTTGACGGTTTGCGAATGTGCCGAATCGCTCAACGATGCACGGCAAAGTGCGTTGGATGTTGCCGACACGACCGCCGCACTCGAAAGCGGATTGCGTTGGCTTCTGGCGATGCAAAACAAAGACGGCGGTTGGGCAGCGTTTGATCGTGGAAACAACAAAGAAATTCTGTGCAAAGTTCCTTTTGCCGATCACAACGCCATGATTGATCCCAGTACGCCGGATTTAACGGGGCGTGTTATGGAATCGCTTGGGCGGCTTGGTTTTCGGGTTGGTCAAAATGCGGAGGTTGATCGTGTGGTTTCTTACATGCGGAAACAACAGCAAGCGGATGGAAGTTGGTTTGGACGTTGGGGCGTCAATTACATTTATGGAACATGGCAGGCGTTGACCGGTTTAACGGCGGTGGGGATTAAACCGGAAGATTCGGCGGTAGTTGCCGGTGCAAACTGGCTGCTGACTCATCAACATTCGGGTGGCGGCTGGGGTGAATCGCCGGATTCGTACCAAGACCCCTCACTTCGCGGACACGGAACTCCAACCGCTTCACAAACTGCATGGGCAATCATGGGACTTATCGCCGCTGGAAAAATAAATGATCATGCCGTTTATCGCGGAATTCGTTTCCTTTTGGATCGGCAACGAAATGATGGAACATGGTTTGAGCCGGAATTTACCGGAACGGGTTTTCCTCTTGTTTTTTATTTGAAATATCATTATTACTCTGTTTATTTTCCGTTGATGGCGTTATCGCTTTACGCCGCGAAAACAAAGGCTGCCAATATTGAAGTTAATGAGGAGGAAACAATTCTCCGAATGAAAAATATCCGCATTTTTTCACCGGAAACTGCGTTTTACAACAATTCTCGTCCCGATGATCCGCCCGCCGAAACAAAACCAACCAATAATTTACCGGAAAAATCACCCGAACCCGAAAACGCCATTGATCACCAACCTCGTAAAATACAAACACAAAATAAACCGACATTGCGGATTTTTCTAGGTTGATGACGCTATTTTCGATTTCCGTCCGTAAACAAAGCACAAGTCAACGAATACGTTAACGCAACCGTTCAACAAAAAATTGCCCCAATTGGGGCATTGCCAAAATAGCGGCGGGTTTTAACCCGCCGGAACATTTAGCGTTTCAGATCGGCAATGTAAAAACTGCCGTAAGTGTGAACACGGTCAATTTTATGTAATTCCTGAGCAGTTTCCGTGTCCAGTTTCAGAATTTCACCCAGTTTTTTCTTTTGACCGTCAATCTCAACAGGAACGGTATCAATATATTCGGTTCGTAACCCGCCGCTTCGCCAAATAATTCGGGTTTGATCGGCAGCACGCTCAAGAATCGCCGCCCATTCGTTCACCAACGCATTGTAAAGATGATACGATAACCAGTCCATGTGATCCAAAAGTACATATCGGGAAATTTTAACATCGTGTTTTCGCAAAAATCCCTCCACTGTGTCCGTGTGAATGCTAATCCGCTCCACAAGCCCGTCTTTAAGAATTTCAAAGTTTTTTCGTTCCAGGTATTCGGGACAACAAACCGGCGTGTAACTTCCGGTAGCGTAAACCCGCCAAAAATAATTGTCGCTAATCGGTAATGTCCCAAAAACCGTGTCAAGACAATCCTGAATAAATTTGACAATTCCGCCGTCATATTGTGTTTCAATCTGTTTCCGTTGCGCACGCGGAACGCCAAGAAGTGAAAGCGTCGTGTCCCGATTCATGATAAACCGAATAAGCCGACTCCATAATTTTTCACGCATTTTGTTGAACCAAATATCCCGCTGCTCCTCCAATGATTGGGCGTTGAGAATCGCATGAACATGTCCGCGCAATTTATAACGGTTAATAAAACTATTGATAATTCGGGCAAAAGTTCCGGTTGTTCCGCAGAAATAAAAACTTTTGCGTTTACCGTCAAAATATTTTCGAATACGACGATCCCAATATTTTTTTGACCATTCCGAAAGATCATTGCGTAATTTTGCCTGATAAATTCCTTTAATTCCGATCAGTTGTCCATTGCCGAACATCTGAAAAAATGTTTCATAATCAAGATTTCGTATTGCGGATATTTTCAATTCCAGCAATGCGTTTTGTCGCGGGTTCATGTCCACTGCGTAAACATGATTCAAACCGGTCAACGCATAAGAAAGAGCGTTGCAGCCCGCCGAAGTAATCACAAGCAAATTATCTTCCGGCGTCAAATTAAGAACTTGTTTATCAATTCTTGGGTCTTCCCAACACGTGTTGTACACAAGATTATTACCGTGAACAATCCGAAAAACACGACCACTCATCCATTCGCTAATACGATTCATAACAATTTACAGAAATTAATTTTAAAATTAATAAATTAATAACGTTAAACTATTTCCGGTTTATGCCCCGATTTAATAAGAATAATAATCTGTTATTTGCTTATTTTTACGTTGCAAAACAGGAACCACAAATCCCAATCCCAAAAGAACAAGCACCAAGTATAGCAGGCAAAACAAAAAAAAATAGAGACCGATGTGAAAAATAATATTTGCCTACTTCCTTGACAACAGCCGAAACTTAACATAATATCTACACTTTTACAAAGAGCCTACGCTCTGGAAAAGTAAGTTTATACTTTTTTTGTTATTTCCTATTTCTTTTTTGCACCGTCATGATCGAACCAATTACGATCAATCTTCGTTTTTTGTCGCGGGACTTAGGTTTGCCGCAAGAACAAGTTCAGTCTGTCGTTACATTGCTTGACGATGGTTTTCCGGTTCCATTTATTGCCCGATACCGCAAAGACCAAACCGGTAATCTTGATGAGGAAATTCTCCGAGTCATTGATGAGGAACTCAAATTTGCTCGTGCGCTTTGTGAACGGAAAATGGCGATTCTCAGAACCATTGATTCGCAAGGTAAACTCACACCGGAACTCGATAAAAAAATTCGGGACGCCAAGTCTTCAAAACGGCTCGAAGACCTGTATTTGCCGTTCAAACCCAAACGCCAAACCTTAGCGTCCGAAGCACGTGAACGCGGTCTGGAACCGTTGGCTCTCGAAATTTTTCATGGAACCGTTTCGCCGGAAAAATTGGATCAAAGAGCATCCGAATTTATTAACGAAGATAAAAAAGTTAAATCTATCGCCGATGCTTTGTTGGGCGCAGGTTATATTATTGCCGAAATGTTTAGCGAAAAAATTGAAGTCATTCAAGAAGTTCGCGAAGCCGTCCTCAAATACGGAAAAATCGTAACTACTAAAATCGAACCCAAAATTCCGGCTTCACCGCAAACATCGGAAAAATCAGAAAATTCCAAAAAATCAGAAAATTCGGAAAATCCAGACAAAACAGAAAAATCGGAAAAGTCAGGAAAAAAATCCTCTTCGAAAAAGAAAAAAGAAAAAAATAATCAGAAAAATTCCGATACAACCGTGAATAACACAACAATAAATCAAAATATTGACAATAATTCCAATAATTCCGACCAACATGTTGATCAAAATTCCGACGCTAATGTTGTAACTTCGCCTGATTCTTCTTCTGCGCCTGATTCTTCTGCGGCTGATTCTTCTGCGAATGATTCTACTGCGGCTGATTCTACTGCGGAATCCGAACATGTTGCCGTTTCCGATTTAACAGATTCTTCGGAAAAATCAGAACAAAACGGCGTTGAAATGAACGAAAATCAGAGCGAAAACTGTTCTGAAAAAATCGAAACCGCAGAAGTTGAAACGATTAAAACGGACAATATTAAAGACAATATTAAAACCGACAATACAGACAATGTTGAAACTGAAACAGATTCTATAACGGATTCTATAACAGAGACGACAGATATTGTGGAAAATTCCGTTGAAAATTCTGTGGAAAATTCCATTGAAAATTCTGTTGAAAATTCTGTTGAAGATATTGCGGCGACAACGCCGGATCATAATTCGCCGGATGCGGACGTGTTGGCGGTTACCGAGCAGTTTCAGCGATGGAAAGAGGCTCAGGGAGAACAAAAAATTCCGGTGATTCGGTCGCAAAAATCGTTGCAAAAGAAGAAAAAGGAAGAATTTATAAAGAAAAAAGAAGAAACCAAAATTAAACAACAGGAATATTTTGAACGTCAATTCAGTGATTATTTTGATTTCACCGCCAGACTTCACAATTTTCCTGCACACCGGATTTTGGCGATCAATCGTGGTGAACGGAGTAAAGTGCTTCGTGTCAAAATTGATCACGATGAATCAAGACTTCTTGATACGATTCGGGAATTTAGTGTTCCCAAAGATCATCCGCATGTTGATTTTTTAACGGGATGTTTGAAAGATGCTCTTCATCGGTTGGTGGTTCCGTCCATTGAGCGTGAAATCCGAAACGACATGACGGAATTTGCCGAAAAACAGGCAATTCGTGTTTTCAGCCGGAATCTTCGCAATTTACTGCTTCAACCGCCGCTTTATCGTAAACGGGTTCTGGCTCTTGACCCCGGTTATAAAAACGGTTGCAAAATGGTTCCGTTGGATGAATTTGGTAATGTTTTGGATTTTGAAACGGTTTATCTTGCCAGCGGTTCGGTAAACAAGGAAAAAGCGGTTCAAAAAGTCGTTGATATGATTCAAAAGTACAAAATTTCGGTCATTGCTATCGGTAACGGTTCCGGCAGCCGCGAAACGGAGGAACTGGTTTCCGATATGATTTCATCGCGTTTTGCGGATACGGAATTGGCGTATGTGATTGTCAACGAAGCCGGAGCCAGCGTTTATTCGGCTAGTCCGATTGCAAAAGATGAATTTCCTGATTACGATCCCTTGCTTCGCGGTGCGGTTTCCATTGGGCGGCGGCTTCAAGACCCGTTAAATGAATTGGTTAAGATTGACCCTGCCAGTCTTGGTGTTGGAATGTACCAGCATGATTTGAAAAATAAACATCTCAAAAACACGCTTACCAATGTGGTTGAATCTTGTGTTAATTTTTCCGGCGTTGATCTTAATACTGCAACACCGGCAATTTTGCGTTATGTTGCCGGTTTGAATCAGATGACGGCAAAACGAATTCATGAATACCGGTTGGTGCATGGTCCTTTCCGAAGCCGCGACGAAATTAAAAAAGTTTCCGGTTTAGGCGAAGTTGCGTTTACTCATGCGGCGGGATTTCTCAAAATTCATGACGGACAAAATCCGTTGGACGCTACCTGGATTCATCCTGAAAGTTATCCTTTAGCCGCTCAAATTCTGGAGAAACTTGGTTTTTCCGTAAAGGATTTGAAAAATAACGAAAAAATCAAAGAACTCGCCAATAAAATTGCGGAAAATAAAATTGTGGAATTGGCTTCGCGATTGTCAACGGAATTGGGGGTTGGTCTTTTTACGGTGCGGGACATCCTTGACGATCTTTCACGTCCCGGACGTGATCCGCGTGAATCGTTACCGCCGCCGCTTTTCAAAAAGGGAATTCTTCACACGGAAGACCTGACGCCGGGCATGGAATTAACCGGTACGGTTTTGAATGTTGTTGATTTTGGGGCGTTTATTGATATTGGTTTGCACGAATCCGCTTTGATTCATATCAGTCAGATGGCTGACCGTTTTATTCGTGATGCTCATGAAAAAGTTGCGGTTGGTGATATTGTTCGGGTTTGGGTGGTTGACGTGGACACGAAACGAAAACGCGTTTCTTTGACAATGTGTCCGCCCGGAACAGAAAAACCGACAAAACCGGAACATTCGGCAGAACCGCGTCGGGAATTTTACCGAAACGAACATCGCGAACGATCCGGTGATCAACCTTCAACGGAAAAAACTTCACCGGAAAAGAAACCGCCAATCACACAATCTTCCGAACCTCATAATCGCCAACAATCGGAAAACCGCCGTTCAGAAAGATCACGACCTCAAAATCAAAACGAAACTCCGAAAAACCGCGACGGAAATCAACCTCCCCGCAAAGACGAACACCGCCAGGAGAACCGTAATGATCACCGTAATAATGATCACCGTAATAATCGGGACAAAAAACGGAATGAATACGGTAATCGTGAACGTGCAAATCGTGAACAAGGCAATCGTAATCGTACTAAAACGTTTGTTGCTGCTCCTAAAACGAAAGAACTCAAACCGATTTCCGAAAAAATGAAACAAGGTAAAGAAGCACTTCGTAGTTTTGGAGATTTGGCTCAATTTCTTGGACATATTCAAGTTGCTGATCCGGCAGAAGACAAGAAACGGAAAAAAGAAGACGCTCAATCAAAGAAAAAAGAATCAGAAAATTCGTAAGAACTTTTTTCCAGTGGAACCTCCTAAACTGTATCATTATATTAAGGCAAGCGGTCTTGTCCGACCGGAATTATTGGACGAATTTCTCCAGAGATTTGAATCGGGAGTTTTATTGCCGGCTGGAATAGTTGTTACAAATCCTGTTGATCGGAAACACTTGCAACATCCGGCTCAATTATGTTACAGAGTACGCCGTTCCGCCGAAACTGTTGAAGAGAAACCGCTTGATATTTCCGATTCTTCTGATGCTTTTTTGGACGGTGAATCGGTCAATCATGACCGCAATTTAACAGCGCAGGATAATCGGTTTGCGGAGGAATTGGTTCGGAGCGGGTTGCTTAACGATTGGCAAACGCAACAATTATTGAATGGTCGAACCAAATTTACGCTTGGCGGTTATCGAATTTTTGATGCAATTGGACATGGCGGTTACGGACATGTTTTTCTGGGTTACAACGAATATGGATATGTTGCTCTCAAGGTTTTACCGCTTGCCAAAACAACACCGGAACTGACGGAGCGATTTCTGCACGAAATTGAAATTCAAAAGAATTTTGTTCATCCGAATCTTGTACGTTATTTGGGTTCGGGGCGTGACGGTAATGTTCATTATATGGTTCATGAGTTTGTTGACGGCGGAGATTTGCGTGAACTTTTTGCGAAGGAAGGAGTTTTGCCGATAGAAATTGTTGCGGCAATTCTTAGTCAGATTGCGAGGGGAATTCATTATTTGCACGAAAACAGTATTATTCATCGTGATATTAAGCCGGCGAATGTCCTTTTATCGAGTGAGGGAAAAGCGAAGTTGACGGATATGGGGCTTGCGGTTCCGTTTGAGCGGAATTTCAAAGACCCGATGGTTCGGATGTTTGAGGAGAGTAATTTATTGGAACGTCAAATTGATTCGGCGTCGAAAGCGACCGGACGAGTTGCCGGTACGGTTGATTATATTGCTCCCGATCAGATTCGTAATCCTTCAGAACCAACTCCTGCGTGGGACATTTATTCGCTGGGTTGTACGTTATATCAGATGTTGACGGGTTCGTTGCCGTATCCAAACGGCGATGTCAAACAGAAATTTCGTGACAGAATCAATTTTGATCCGAAAGACCCGCGAATACTTAATCAGGCAATTCCGTTTGATTTAGTTGATTTACTTCGCGGCATGTTGGTGCGGGAACCGTATGAGCGGATTGTAACAGCAAAAGAAGTTGCCGACCGTCTTGAAGTTTGGTCACCGCCGGACGGATTTTTGTCTCATCTAAAATTTGTGTAACAATCCGTAACGAATTGGAGCCGATATTTATTCATAACGTTTCATTTTTTTGCTACATTTTTTTTGTTGCATTTTGTTGTTTTCAAACGTTACGGTTTTCAGATTATTTTGATTTATGAACCAAAACAGAACGCGTGAAATTAAAATTGGGACGATTATTATTGGAGGAAGTCATCCGGTCGTGCTTCAAAGTATGACGGCGACGAAAACCACTAATATTGTTGCAACCGCAGAAACCTGTCAACATTTAACCGAAGCCGGAGCGGGAATTGTACGAATTGCGGTTGATACGCAGCAGGACGCAATATCGTTGCGTGAAATTCGGAAACGGACAACCGCTAATTTATCGGTTGATCTTCAGGAAAATTATCGTTTAGCGGAATTTGTTGCGCCGTATGTTGATAAAATTCGTTACAATCCCGGACATCTTCACCATGCCGAGCCGGAAATTTCGTGGCAAAAAAAAGTGGAGCGGATTGTTGAAACGGCACGAAAATATGATTGTGCGTTACGAATTGGTGTAAATTGCGGGAGTCTTAATCCGCCGGATGCTGCTCGTGATTTAACGTTCAACAATACATTGGACAATGCTTTGGATAGTACGTTGGACAGTGCGTTAAACAGTGCTTTGAAACATGCGGATTTTATTGATTCGCTTGATTTTCGGCGGTTTTGTGTATCGATAAAGTCTTCGGATCCGGCGACGGTTATTTTGGCGAATCGGCGGTTTGCCGTTTTACGTAGCGATATTCCTCTTCATCTTGGACTTACGGAAGCCGGAATGCCGCCGGAAGGGGTGATGAAATCTCGGCTTGCTTTGGAGCCGTTGTTGTCGGAGGGAATTGGTAACACGCTTCGGGTTTCGTTGACGGTTCCGAATGAACGCAAGCATGAAGAAATCGAAGCGGGCAAACTCATTTTGCATAACGTAAAACACGGTAACATATTAACCGTTACCGATTGGACGCCGGATCGGCTGAATATTATTAGTTGTCCGAGTTGTGCGAGGGTTGAGAATGAGCGGTTTGTTGCGTTAGCGCAACAGGTTCGGGCGGCGACTCGATTTATGAAGGAAGTGCCGTTAACGGTTGCGGTGATGGGGTGCCGTGTCAACGGACCTGGTGAAACAGATCATGCGGACATTGGACTTTGGTGTGGAGCAAAATCGGTCAATCTTAAACGAGGTACGAACCTTCTTGGAACTTTTTCCTACGATGAAATTGTTCAAAAATTACTCAAAGAATTAGAACAATTTCAATAACGTAATAATTATATTCGATAATATTTTAACGGTAACTGTCTTAAAAAATGGAGAAAAGAATTTAGAAAAATTTTCTATTGTTTGCTGTTTGGTAGTTAATTTAGATAAATTTGTAATATTTATCATGTGTTTTTATCATGCGTCGTTTACCGGAAGTTATTATCATTGGATTGATATTATTTTACAAAAAATATATTAGTCCGTTTTTGCCGAATGTTTGCCGTTTTGAGCCGACATGCAGCACGTACATGATTGAAGCGATTAAGAAATACGGAGTTATTCGTGGTATTTTAAAAGGAATTTGGCGTATTATTCGTTGCAATCCCTGGAATCGCGGAGGTTATGATCCACCGTGAAATAATTTGTCCAAAAATATCCGAAAATTACACCGATTTTCACAAATAATTTTTGTCTCATTTAATTACAATATAAAAATAGACTGCTACTAAAAAAATTATAGTGGTGGATTATTGTCCGGTTAATATTATTTCTGGTTCAAAATTTTTCCGAATACTTTTGAGTTCTTCTTCAGCAAAGAAACGGCGTTTTTCCAAATAGTAGAGGTAATCTTGTTTATCTTTTGCTGACCATGTATTTGCCTGATGGTAAGCTCCACAATACGGAACCAAGAGATCAATCCAACATGCAACGGTTTGTTTTTCCGTGTCAGAAACATGAACATCATAATGATCAGGTTCAAGATATTTCATCAGTGGACTTTTACTGGAACCCGTATGGTATGGAGGAAGCATTTCGGAACGGCTTCGAACTTCAAGCCATTGAATATAACGATTATTCTTTGTGAAACCATTGTTTGTCAGAGCTAAATAAGATTCAGAAAACAATCGTTTATATTGATCTTCCGGTATTACATTTTCGTTGACAATTCGTGGTACTCCGGTCAAAGAAAGTGTTGTGTGATAAAAACGGCTAGGATTGGGAATGTCATTGGTATGATGGCAAGAGATACAATGCCGATCCCAAATTGGTTGAATTTCCTGTGTGTAACTGAATCCATCAACAAGAGCATTCGGATCAACGGTTAAAGGTGGAATGTTGATACTCCAATAATTTTCAATCGAATCAAGGCAATTTTCATTTTCGAGTCGCACTATAAGTGGATGAGATCGATTACCAAATGGTCGTAATTTTTGCGGTGATTTTTGTAACGCAAGTGTTGATGGACGGTTCATTGGCATGATTATTGTTTCGAGTTTATTTTCGTGACAGCCGAGACAAGCGAAAGTTTCACCGCCTTGTAATGTCGCCCAACTTCGCATTGATTGGACACAATAACCTTTTTCGTCCAATAATTGAAAATACACTGGAGTTCGTGCTGGAACGTTGAATGCAACACTACCATCTGCTTCAATATCAACTTCACCTAAAACGTGTTTTACATCCCATGAACCATTGTTAAGTGAAATGGGTGTTTGACAGATCCCGTTACCAGCTTCACCCATATTGAATCCTCGTCCCATCTTGGCTACCCGATACTCTAATGCAATAACACGTAAACGTTTAACGGTTCCGCGTGAAATTCCTTTTAAACCGGGACCAAGATAAATGTCCTGAACAACAAATGTACCGAAATTATTTTTCAAATCAGTTTGATCCGGTTTGATCGGTAATGATGGATGTGATGTCATTGCAATAGGATGACAACACGAAACAGACCAATCAAAGGCAAGAAGTTCACGATCACCGTTTGCTGTCATCCAATAGATTCCCATTGGTGGATTGTAGGGACCGATGTTATTAGGCGTCCAACCTTCTGGACAAAATGTAACGAGATAATGTTCTTCATTGAACGGAAATGGATATTGATATTGTGGTCCGTCTTGTCCGAAATAGTCAATAGTTCGATCATCGAATCCTTTTGTTTTAATCGTTGAATATTTACGTCCCGACGTTCCATCTGGAGAAGCACCAGCAACAAATTCAATACCATTACCATTTTGTGTTCCTTGATTCCTATCAATGAGTGCCAGCTTACCTTTACTTGGAACATGATGTCCACCAATAATCGCAATGATTTTATGTGAATCGGGAATTGCTCTTGCTTGAATATACGATGCCGGATACATGGAATTGTTACCACAATATTCTGTTTGCATTGTTCCATCGGGGTTCATCGTCATTAAAGGATGAAGATAAAAAGCGTTTCGATCATTGTATTCCCAACGAGTAAATAAAACCCGACCGTCATTCAATATTTGAGGATAATTAACTTCGAGTTCATCGAATGTCAAACGCCGTATATTACTACCATTGGCGTTACATCGGAAAATATCTCCGTTACAAACGGGGTAACAATCGTTGATTTGAACTTTTCGGCTTGAAACAAAAAGGATATCACCTTGAGGAGTGAAACAAGGTTCATAATCAGCACAAGGATATTTTCGTCCATCAACTTTTGGTGAAAAAGTTATTTGCTTGATTGTCCGGTTTTCAAGATTCATTGTGTAAAGGTGATAATCATCATCGGTAAAAGAGTGACGCATTGAAAAAACGATGGTTTTATTATCAAACGAAATATTCGGATCACGAATGATACCTTGTGGAGTATTCAATAAAACTTCATGCTTTAGAACTCCTTCCGGTTCGAGATGAATCAGACAGAGTTGTGAACCAGGACGGTAAGCCGTAATCCGATCAAAATATTGCTCATCGGTTTGGTTGATTGTTGATGTCATTCCACCGTTAGGACTACCGAAGATATAATGTTTAGCATAGACAATTTTATCTGTTTTTGTACGAATAATGTCAAGACGTTCACGTCGTCGTTTTTGGCAGGCACTGAAATAGAGATTCTGCCAACGTGTATCACTACCGGGAATTTTTTCCCGAAGTAACAAATCCATTTGAGTACGATAAAAAATAGTATCGTCTTTATTTTGGAGTTGAGCAACGACTTTTTCAAGCATTTTTTGTTCAATATCAGCGTTTTCTTTAGAAATGAAACACTTTTTGTAGTCGAGACCATAATCCTGCATCACCCAGTCGTTATGAAGCCGACCAATTGGAAAAGCAACATCGGCGGCATTCGCGATACAAGGATCATCGGGAATTTCACTGAAAATACGAACTTCAGCTATTTGTACATTGAAAGTGTTTTCTGTAACTATCGGATTTTGACGGGGTAATAATTGACCTGCTAATGGAGAGCGTATCTGATAATTTTCGTTGACACAAACACCTATGTATCGTGCTTCAACCGGTTTCCAAATAACTGAAGCAGAATAACCCCGATTGACCGGAACGAGTTCTACATTTTCGCGAATTAATCGAACATTGATTTTTCCCTGTGGATCATCGCTGGCAAATATTGTAACATTCTTAGGATGAAGAGTTCTCCAACTGTTAGTAGAAACAAACCGGATACCACAATTT
>JAISNF010000351.1 GCA_031276415.1 Planctomycetaceae bacterium | reverse complement strand
CTTGTTGCAAAAAAGCAAGCAGAAGAAGCAACCGCAAAATTGAAACTTGAAAAAGAACTTGTTGCAAAAAAGCAAGCAGAAGAAGTTTCGGCGAAATTGAAAATTGAAAAAGAACTTGCGGAAAAAAAGCAAGCAGAAGATGTTGCGGCGAAACAGAAAATTGAAAAAGAACTTGCGGAAAAAAAGCAAGCAGAAGAAATTGCGGCGAAACAGAATATTGAAAACAAACTTACTGAACAGAAACAAGTTGAAGAGTCAAAACCGAAAGTTACAGAAAAAAAAGCAGTTAATTCCGTAGAAAAACAAAGTGTAACGTCTTCCGCTAAACCGATTGTTGATGAAAAAAAACCGGAGGAAAAAACGGTTTCCGAAACGGCGCAACAAAAATCAAATGACTCAAATGACTCAAATGACAAGGACAATGATCTCAATCCTCTTCAACATGACGAACGCGATTTTCTGAAAGATTGGACATACAAGACGGTTCGGGAAAACAATCGGTTACAGGCTGCGTGGTTTTGTTGGGAACCCAATGCGTTTGATAAATTTGATAATCAAAAAGGACGATTTTCTGCACGAAGTTATCGGAACAATAAATCATTGGTTGAATTAAATGATGTTATTCGACCGGATATTTCAGCGTATTATGTTAAACCGTTTCAAAGCGGTCAGACAATTATTTCAGAACCGTATCAGCAAAACGGAAACGGTTTAATCGTTTCTATTTCGTCTCCGATTCGTTATCGTAACAAAACGCTTGGAGTTTGCGGGATTGATTTGAAACCGGATGATTGGGTGAAGATGTTGTCTCAAACACTTGAAAAAAATCCTGTGTTGAAAAAAAACGGTAAGGTTTATTTGATTTCGCCGGAAGGAAAAGTTATGGCGTCGAATGATTTATCGTCAGTCGGTAAAACAATCAGAACGGATCAGAATATTCTTTCCGTAACGTCAACATTTGTTACGGCGGGTAAAACATGGACGGTTCGTATTGATGTTCCGAAAACAGATGTCGAAGCCGCCGGTTCTAAATTTCGTACAGAACACGAGAAAACAATTCAAACGCTAACTTCCGCCAGTGAATCCTTTAACGAAACAATTCAAAAAACTGTAACTGAATTAACAAACGAACAAAATACAGAAGAAAAACATGTTAAACATCTGACGCTTTTAACCGCCTTAGCAATATTTTTTGTTGCGATTCTTGCTGCGTGGGGAATTATACAAATAGTTCGGCGACGTATGGAAGATCAGGAAAATTTATACCGCCAAGTTGTTGAAGCAATTCCGTTACCGTTGTTCGTGGTTGATTCGGATAAAACCGTTTTCCTGAAAAATAAAACTGCGGAACAGAAAAAAATCAAACTTGCCGACGACGCACTGAAATTATTGTATCAGCGTAATACGTCCGTAACAAATAGTTCGTCAGGTTCTTCTCATTACGAAATTCGTTCCGAACGTCTTTTCAACCGGCAACAACAAGCAGTGGGAAGTGTTCAGATATTCACCGATGTAACATTCCAAACACAAACCGCACAACAATTACGTGATATTGAAACGATTATTGAAAATACGCAAACGGAAGTAAATACGATTGTGTCCTTTACGGATTCTTTGCAAAATGGTCTTCAACAATCGACAAGCCGGTTGAGTGAAATGATTGAAAAAGTCAACCGGACAAGCGAGTTGACGGAATCAAACGGACAGAATGCTTCGGAAGCCAACAAATATACGAAAGACGCCGTTCAAGCAGTTTCAAAAGGACAACAGCAAATGAAGGAAATGATTGATTCAATGCACCAAATTTGCGATATGTCGGAGAAAATGAAAAAAGTTATCAAAACGATAGATGAAATTGCGTTTCAGACAAATTTGTTGGCGTTGAATGCTGCGGTGGAAGCAGCAAGAGCAGGAACTCATGGAAAAGGTTTTGCGGTAGTTGCGGAGGAAGTCCGTAATTTAGCGTCGCGAAGTGCCAAAGCCGCAAAAGAAACAGCAGTGTTGATCGAATCAAGTAACACGCAAATTCTCGGCGGGGCGGAAGTGGCAAATCAAACCGCCGGAGCATTGGATGAAATTACAAAAATGATCGGCGATGCAACAGAACTCGTTTCAAAAATCGCCGAAACGTCCACAGAACAATCGTCCAATGTTCACGAGATTTCGCTTGGTCTTTCGCAAGTCGATCAAATTTCGCAGCAAAATTATAAGACAACCGGACAAGCAATAAACTCCTCACAAAATATCGTCAACGCCATCCGTGAAATTAAATCACAATGCAAAATCTAGTTGATTGGTGAATTATAACCGCAACAACAATAACTCCGCTTGTAACATTATCAACTGTCAATTATTCAACTATTAATTATCAACTATAATTATTAACGATCCGTTATAGCCGTGTTTTTTTATTTTGTACAAAAAAATATTGGGATATTTTTAATTGCCGTTTTTCTTTTCGGCAATACGGTTGTGTTTGCGCAACGGGAACCAATACATAATGATCCGAATGCCGTAGAAAAACCGATTATTGATGAACCGGAACAAAAAAAAGTAACGAAAAAAAGAAATCGGGAAGGAACTGTTTTTCAAGGTAAAAAAGTTTTCTTCCGGCAAACCGGTAATCGAACCACGTTATATACGGTTGACGATAATGAGCGGTTTGTTTGTCTTGAAAATCTGAATCTTGAACGGATTCTCAGGGTTATTGACGAAAAATCTCTCCAAACAACATGGAAAATTGATGGTGAATTTACCGAATTTCGTGGCGAAAATTACATTCTGATTCGCCGTGCGGTTATTGTTCAGGAAAATGTTCCGACTTTTCCCGCCTCGCCGAATCCCGCTAATCCCGTTAATAACCCCGCCGCTAATTCTACAAATTCCACCAAACCCGCCACAAAAAAACCGTAACA
>JAISNF010000285.1 GCA_031276415.1 Planctomycetaceae bacterium | reverse complement strand
CTGCATCAGCACGTCAAAAGCATAAACCAGTATGTGACCGCTGCCCATGCAAGGGTCGATGAGGCGAATGTCTTCCGGCGATTTTACGGGCGACTGCAATCGCAAAACGCTCAGTTTCTCCGTGACCTCCGGTGTTTGCTCCGCTTCGTCAAGATAGTATTTCCAATTGGCTTTTAGCCCGTTGTTCGGATGACTTTCCAGCCACAACCGCCCCAGCGAATTTTCAACCATGTACCGCACAATCCAATCCGGCGTAAAGAGTTGAGTAGCGGCGGGGATTTTTTCTTTACTGATTTTGACGTTCTTCTTCAAATCGTCAAACACCGCTTGTTTTGGTTCGGTATTGTAATACTGGTACATCCAGCCGATAATTTGTACGGCGTCCTTCCAATCAGTTTCGGGAATATCGGTTACAAGCCGTCCGATAATACCGTCTTGTCTCAAGATATTGTTCGGCAAAAGCATTTCGGTGTAGTTTCCTAGTTTCTCGAACATCTCCGGCAGTGCGGTATTCAAGGCATTGCATTGTGTTAGCAGGAGGTAGCGGTAGAGTTCTTCTGTCTTGTTGGCATTGAGCAGTTCGGACACTTTCGCTTTGTTCAGATCAGGCAGGTCAAGATGCAAAACCTCTTTCAATATTTCAGGATAAAACACCTCTTTACTATCTTTACTATTCCCTAAACTACTCCCTACCCCCTCTTCCCTACTCCCTAAACTACTCCCTACTCCCTCTTCTCTATTCCCTAAACTACTCCCTAACCCCTTTTCCCTACTCCCTACACTAGAAAATACGCGAATGTGCGTGGGCAAATAGTCGTTGACTTCCATAAAACGCAAGGCAATGAAGCGGTTGAACCAAGTGTAGGCGACTTCCTCAATCGCTAACCGGTAACCATGTTGCCGTATTTGTGTGATAAAAGAACGCCGCTGTTGTTTTTCTTCTTCGGTCAACACGCGTCCTGAAACGATGGTAGCGTTCTCATCGCCGTAGCCATTTTCATTGATGCCGTATTGGTAGGCGCGTTGTGCCACCTGCTCAATGAGTTCGTTCCGTGCCCAAATAGCGTATTTCTGTATAGCGTTTTTATTCATTAGGGGTTAGGGGTTAGGGGTTAGGGGTTAGGGGTTAGGGGTTAGGGAGTAGGGAGTAGGGAGTAGGGAGTAGGGAGTAGGGATTAGTTAATAGTGAATAGTTTTTTTGCCCCTTTGGGGCATTGCCAATGTAGCCGGCGGTTTTAACCGCCGGAAGGAGTAGTGAATAGTTTTTTTTTGCCCCCAATCGGGGGCAATTCCAAAATAGCGATGGGTTTTAACCCATCGGACCTAATTACCGCAATAAAAATGAATTTACGTTTTTTTTGAGATTTCGATGAGGCGTTGTAATTTGTTTTCGGCTGCGCCGGAATTGATTGATGTTGTTGCCATGCGGATTCCGTCCTCAATACCGGCGGCTCGTTCCGCACAAAATAAGGCGGCAGCGGTGTTGAGCAAAACAATGTTTCGTTTACCGCCGTGAATTGTATTGTTCAAAATACCGCGCAATATTTCGGCATTTTCTGTTGCGTTGCCGCCGCGCAATTCGTCAGGAGTTGCCAGTTCTCCGCCGAAATAAAGTTCCGGAAAAAAATCATAGGTTTTGAATTGTCCATCAAAGAATTGTGTTACGCGGCTTCGTGTTGTCAGTGTTAATTCGTCCATTCCGTCATAACCGTACACCACCATCGCCCGCCGGCAACCAAGTTCACGCAACACGCCGGCAAACATCTCCGTCAATTTTGGATCGTAAACCCCAAGCAATACACAACTCGCACCCGCCGGATTCGTCAACGGTCCCAGAAGATTAAACAACGTGCGAATACCAAGCGATCTGCGAATCGGAGCCACACGCCGCATTGCCGGATGGAATTGTTGTGCAAATAAAAAACCAATTCCAATTTCCGCAATAAGTTCTTCGACTTGTTCAGGTTGAAGTTGCAAATTAACACCACACGCCTCCAACACGTCAGCACTTCCGCAACGGCTGGAAACTGCACGGTTTCCGTGTTTGGCAACCACAAGCCCGGCACCGGCAGCAACAAATGCGGATGTTGTCGAAACGTTAATCGTGTGCAATGAATCGCCGCCGGTGCCGACAATATCAACAACCGGCGAACCCAAAACCTGAATCCGACGAGCATGATGCCGCATACTTCGCGCCGCTCCGGTTAATTCTTGTATCGTTTCGCCTTTCGACGCAATCGCAATCAAAAATCCCGCCAATAAAATAGATTCTTCTGCGGAAAGTTCCTGCTCCGAAGCAGTAAATACCGTGTCGAATAACGATTCAACTTCTTCCGCCAAAAGATTTTCACGCCGAATCAAACGTGTTGTCAATTGACGACATTGCGAGGAAAATGATGTGTTCATAAATAATTGATTATATTTTTCTGATAAGGTAACCTTCTAAAAACCGTTTTTTTATTTAACCAATTTATTTAAGCACTTTATTTAACCACAGAGAACACAGAGAGGAATTTTTTAAAATTATTTTAGATCAAAAGTCAATTATAACCTTAAATTATATTTCGATTCCAATTAAAAAAAAATTTCCTCTGTGTTCTCTGTGTCCTCTGTGGTTAATAAAAACAAAATTGTCGTTTTTAGAAATTCCTATGAGTTATTGAGTTATGGTAAACGCCGAAATCGTGTACAAATTAAAAACAGGTGCAGCAAAATCAAAACAGTACCGGTTATTAGCGGGTATCGGAAAAGTTCGGTGTATTGGGTGTAGGTTCGACCTTCGTGAATTGTTTTTTCAAGTTGATCGATTTCGCCGTAAACCCGTTCAAGAGCCAAAGTGCTTTGGGCGTTGAAATACTGACCGCCGGTCATGACGGCAACTTTTTTGAGTGTTTCCTCGTCAATAGACACAGGCTGAACAGTGATACGTTGCTGACCAAACGGATCAATCACCTGATAAGGTGCTTCGCCGGTAGTGCCGATACCGATGGTGTAAATTTTAATTCCAAATGTTTTGGCAATTTCCGCTCCTTCCAGCGGAGTTAGTGTACCGAATGTTTGTTCTCCGTCGGAAAGCAGAATAATCACTTTACTTTTTGCCTGAGCATTTTTGATTCGATCAACCGCCTGAGCCAATGCGTCGCCGATAGCGGTCATATTTTCTTCTTCGTAAAGACGTTGATTGAGAAGGTTTCCGTGAGCATCGACAATTGGTTCGGGCAACCGGATTTGGGTCAACATTTCAAGAAGTGTGGAGTGATCCAATGTTAAAGGGCAAAAGGCATCAACATAACCGCCGAATGCCAATAAACCAATCATATCATCTTTTCGACCGGACAACGAAGAATTACCGGCAACAAAATCATGAAATGTTTTTTTAACTGCTTCGAGCCGATTAACCGGTTTTCCATTGAGAGTAAAATCGATGGCTGCCATTGAACCGCTTCGGTCAACACATAAAACCATCGCGATACCTTCGGCGCGGATTCGATATTCTTCTTTCCCTGATTGCGGGCGTGCCAAAGCGACAATCCACAACACCATGCCCAAATAAAACAACCACGAAACAAAAACTCTACACTGTTGCACAAAAGTACGCGGCACCAGCCGTAACAATGAAACATCGCTAAATACAACACTTGCCGGTGATCGCCGAAACTCCAAAACGATTACCGCAACAGCCAACAGTATAAGAAACAAAAAATAATAAGGAGATTGAAAACGAAGCATTGAACTCATAATAACCGTTTCGGCATCATACGGAAAACGGTTTTACATTTATATTAATTATTAATATTTATCGTTGTTAAATTTATAATCCTAATTGATTACAGAATTGATAATCGCATAGATTCTACCGTTTCAACACAACAAAAACAAGACCGTAATAGTTTATAGTGAATAGTTTCGCAATACGGATGAAATCTCTGAACGATGATTTGTGTGATTGATTACAAAAAATCATCTGCGATTATCTGCGGACGAGTTTTTTGTTTTTGTGTTTTCATGTGGTTAAGAGGATAGACAGTTACGCGGAAACGACCTGTTTTATAAACTCTTGAATTGCCTAATTTTTGGGCGGTAAATCGGAAAATTTGATCTGAATTGATTTCCGGTTTGACCGCCGTAAATGTCTGCTGAAAATACGGAAACTAAACCATAAAAATAACAAAAAACCCAAAAGTATAAATGTGTTGTTACGAATAAGTTTCATTGTTGAAACCGGTTTTGGTTTTTCTGTCGCTAAAGGTGTCCAATGTAACGTTTTTGCCAAAATGGTCGGAGTGGTCAATTCTTCGTTGTCGGAAGATAAAAAAAGTCGGCGTTTGTAGAAAAATCCCGTAACAGAAACATGTTCGTTTAATCCGTCGCCAACCGAAATTTTTTCAGGAATCGTAAGCGAACAAACAGAAATCGGAATATCTTTTTTATCTCGTACAAGAATCCAAGATTCGTAAAAACCATTCCATTCTTTTTTCGGCAGTTTTTTCAACGATTTTTCTAACAATTTTTCCGGTGATTTTTCTAACAATTTTTCTAACGGCTTTCCGTGTTCCGGTAATTTTTCGTCAAACGGTTCGGATTCCTGATGTTGCGGAATCCATTCGCAACGGACAAGGCGACCGGTAATTCGTACCAATTTTCCGCGATATTCCGCCGGTTGACGGTTCAACTCGGTAAAACCAACTATGTCGCCGTTTGCTTTTTCTATTTCCGTTTCGGAATTTTCACGAAGAATCCCGAAAAGATAATCCCAAGCCGGTTTGTCTTCCGACCTTGCTAAAGGCGTGTTGTCAACAATCGCTTCAAGCCGTTCCCGTTCAACAAACAAAAATTCCCCACCAAAAACGTTACACATTATGCCCGGCGAAATAACAAGCGGAATAACAAAAGAAAAAAAAGAAACAAAAATTGAATAAACTGTTTTTCTCAAAATATTTGTCATAAATCTGTTCATAATTGTTTATTTATCAAGTACTTTATCAAGCACAAAGAACACATAACCGCAACCGTTTAAAACAATTAAATTAATTATAACGACAACCACTTCCAATTAAAACGGTTATAACGATAAAATGATTGAAAAATTTTATCTGTCAACTTGACGCCTTATTTTACCGCTGTTATCATACCGTTGATGATTCGATTTGTTAAAAATTTCCGGCTTTTTCGGCAATTCGGATTTTCCCGAAATTAAAAAAAATATTTGATTTTTTTCGTTAAATAGGAAAAAATTATTAAAGTTTAGAGTGAAATTCGCGAACATCTTGTTTGCGATTGCGTAAAAATTAAATCGTTTTCCTGACCAATTCAGAGAAAGAGAGCCTCCCCATGATGAATATGATGAATAAAAATTTTCATTCGGCAATGTGTCCTACGATGTGTCGTACTATGTGTCGCACTGTTTATCGTACAGTTTGCCGTACCGTGAAGTGTTTCACGTTGCTCATTTTTGTTGCAGCCGTAATAACGGTTCAGGTTTATGCGGCAGTTCCATGTTGTAACAGTGTTGTCTCTGGAAACAGCCAAACATACCGATTGGAACATTCAACTGTTACGGAACCCGTCGAAATAACAAGTTACAAAAAAGTTATTGAAACTCAATATATTGAGGAAGAAATAACAACTTATCAAACCGTCTGGGAAACACAACAACGTGAACATCGTTACACTGTTGCCCGAAGTGTTCCTGAAACTTCTATGAAAGAACGCCGTTACACGGTAAATCGTCCGGTTGAAGAAACCGAATACCGCGATACAAGTTATTATGTTACGCGATTAGTACCGGAAACCAGTGAACGCGAAGAACGTTATGTCGTTTCAAAACAAGTTTATGAAACACAGGAACGTGAAATTCTTGAAACACACCGTGTTCCCGTACAAGAAACAACAATGCAGGAACGTACTTACACCGTCAATCGTCCCGTAACAAATTATGTGGAACAGACAATAGATCGCGGAACTTATGTTGATTCGCTTCAGGTCAAACCCGGGAAAACTTACACGCGGCTCGCTTGGCAACGCGCACAATATTATGATCCTGTAACAGGAACAACACGCTGGCGGCTTCCGGGATTTTATTGGACGGAAATGGAAGGACCTCAGCGTTATGAAGTCAACAAGGTTTATCAACCGGATTACGTAACTCAAACAGTTCCAGTAACAAATATGGTTCAGGAACAACGAACCGAACAAATTCCTGTTACACGAACAACGTTCCGCGAAGAACAGATCGTCCGAACCGAACAGGTTCAGGTTCCCAAAACAGTCCAGGAAGAAGTTGTTCGTAAAACTCCAATCACCACTTACAAACAGGTTGTCGAAAAAGTGGAACAAAAAACTCCTGTAACAGTTCAACGGATGATTACAGAGGAACGTGTTGAAAATATTCCTGTAACAACTTATAAAACCGTAACAGAAGAACATGTCAAACCTTATGAAGTCAAGGTTGCTAAAGTTGTTCCAGTAACAAAAATTGTCCGTAAACCGATAACTCGTGAGAAATGGGTTCCCTACACTTACACGATTGAACGGAAACGAACTGTAGTCAACCGGATTCCAATTGATTCCGCTGTTGTTACAACATCTTCAACCAGTACCGAACAAACCCGTGCCGAACAACCTAAAATTGCACCGCCGGAAGAAAAAGTTAATCCGCAAAATGAAACGAAAAATGACCCCGCCGAAGAAACTCCAACCATTAAACCATGAAAAATGAAAATATTAAATCGTGAAAATTCGATCTGATAGTTGATCTGATAATGTTTCATTATCAAATTATCATTTCTCATTGCCATTTCTCGAACCGGTGATTCAATAATCTCAATCACCGGTTTATTTTTTATGTTTACTTTTTTTAATTGTGCAAAAACAGTTATAAGTGTTCATTCAATTTTCCATCGGCTGAGAGTTCGTTCTTTTTCGTTAAATTCTGCGCCGATTTTCACTAATTTTCGTCCATCGGCAGTGTACGGAATTAAGTAATCTTTCGTGTCAATTTGTACAAGTGCGTCTTCGGCGGTGCCGTGATTGGACATCTTAAATTCAAAAACAAAAATCGTGTCCTCTGTTTTAATCACCGCATCCGCACGCCCAACCGCCGTTTTAACTTCCGTCTGTACAAATTGCCCCATAAGCGTTACAAGTAAATAAAATATGAATTGATAATAACGTTCATCTTTTTTCGACTTGTTCATCATATCGTAAGGAATACTCGAATAAAAAGCTCGCAACGTGTTCATAAAATGTTCAATATCGCCCGTCTCAAGTGCTTTCACAAAAGTTGAAAGCGAAAAGTTGCGTTGAATAACCGATTGAGGAAGATAAGTCGGCAAAAGATCGTTCAA
>JAISNF010000259.1 GCA_031276415.1 Planctomycetaceae bacterium | reverse complement strand
CCTTCTGCTCTGCCTTCTGCTCTGCCTTCTGCTCTGCCTTCTGCTCTAATTTCATCAAAAATTGTTGTGGTCATATTTTCTGTCCTTTCGTGAAAAATGGGGGTTAATGCTTTATGTACCATTTCGGCTTCCAACCGTTTATGATGGGCGGTGAAAGCCTTCGCGACAAATTCAAGAATATCTTTTGTTATAATAATCCGTTGCCTTTCATCGTTAATTTCTGCGATTGGCAACATGGCTTTGGCAAAATCATCTTCATTTCCTTCCGTCATATTTTTCAAAATACCCATTGCGGCTCGTAATTCTGGTCCGCCTTGTAAATTATCTGCATTAATTGTCGGCAAATCCACTACGAAATAATGCACATCCGGCACAAAACCCATTGGTTGACCATTTTCATCTTTCGTCAACCAATCGTTCATTTTAGGATAAGGACCATGATGTGGTTTTGCGCCGGTTCGCACGACAATAAAATAAATTATTGATAGAACTTTTTTACCTTCTTTGAGTTCCGCCCACCAAACCGAGGTTGCATAACAAAGCAGGCGAACAGGTATATCGTCGAATGTATTTCCGGCGTGTTCGAACACAATCATGACTTTGGTATTGATTTGATTTTTGAGCGGACAGGAAAACAATAAATCTAAAATCTGCTCATCTCCTTGCGGCGTAATGTAATGTGTTGGCACGGAGGAAATTTTTTCTAAATCAATTTTATTAACAAATTCAGGATCGGCGTAATTCAGCAAAAAATCACCAAAGATCAACACACGCCTAAAAGTATTTTTGACGAAAACATCATAAATATTACCTGGGCGAGTTGATTGGGATTGTTCCTGTTTTTCTTCAATATTTTTTTTCATGGTCAATATTTTACTTAAAATATAGGATTGTTCAAGAATCCCGCTGAATTTTGAGTTTTCTCTGAAATTTAACTTTGTTCATTTTTCATTATTGAAAAATGAAGGCTAGCGCATATAATTTTTTTTGATGGAAAATTGAATTTTTAGCGATATTCATTTAATAAAGATTTCTAAATTCCGAAAGAATCGGAATATTTATTCAATATTTATTCATAATATTAAACGATTTACTATTTTCTTGAAAGAATATTTGGATTATAATTTCTATCTTCATTTTTTAAATCCATTTCTGAACATTAACGCTTAAACGTTAATATTTGAACACTAACATCTAATAACACGGACACTTAATATGGACATACCAGCACCTAAAAATTTACGGGTCGGATTTTCGCTTGACAAGAACAATACGCATACATTTGCGCTTGGTTGGGAATTTGAGAGTACCCGAAAGACAATTCGGTATATTTTGGAATTTTCTGTTGACAAGCGGAAATTTCATACGATACCTGCCGAACTTTGTACGTTTACGGAACCGCCGGAACGTCGGGTTGATATTCCGTTTTCCAAGTTTGTTGAGTTGATGCAAAGCGTCCAACTCGATATTCGCAAACACCGTTACATTTATTGGCGGCTCATTGCGGAATTTCATGATACAACCGGTACAAAGAATTTTGGTCAGTCACAAAGCAATATTGCTTGTTTCGAAATGCCGCCGTTGGAATAATCCATTTGAAATCATCTATCTTGTGAACCATTCGCATCAATCAACATAAAAACAACCTGCAAAAAAATGGACGTTTATGTTTTTAATCTGAAGTTCCGGAGTCTATTTTTGTTAAGTCCTTGTATTCAATCAGTCTATGAAAAAACCGATTGTTTTGAACTGGCTACAAAGTTATTGGCGAAATGTGTTTGTTGGCGTTGGAGCAACCAATCCATCGCCGAGTAAAGGCTATCCGCATCTTCTTTTGTTGTATCAATATTGAGTTCTTGGGCAAGCGTTGTTTTGTCCCATTCGCGGGTCGTACCAAGTTTCAAACGCGGGGCAATTATACGTTGCACAATCACCGCAAGAACAAAATTACGTTGGCGTGATGGTTCGCTGGAAATGAGTGTATCAAGACCAAGTTGGTGAATCGCGGTGAGGATCGCGTTCACGTAACCATGAGGGCGGGAATGTAAAATGTTAATCGCTCTGTGAGTGCGGGAACAAGGTCAACCCCTTTGAGAATCTGAGTGATTCGGGCGATTTTCTCAATACCGAGTATACGGTACTTCTTGTGTCAATAGGATATAAAAAATTTTTATATGACTACAAATCTTTTAATAAAATTAGCCCTAACTCGTGATTTATTATAGAGTTATAGCAAAAAATGACCAATTTACTCAAGAACTTCGGTTTAAATAAATAAAGTCTCTCTGGTTAAATAAAACGGTTTGGAACGAAATGAATTGTAGATTTGCGGAAAATTTTTGCTAAAATTTTTACCTCCCCCATTTTTTCGTTTTTTACTATGCTATAATCTAAATAATTAAAAGGTGCGGCGAACGGTCGCCTAATCATCTATTTAAGAATAAATTGTTTTTCGATTTCATTGAAATTTTGTTTTTTTAGGAAAAAAACAATGACATCGTTAATAATGTTCACTACAACCGAAAAAAATGATCGCTTGTAGTTTATAGCACACAGTAAATAAATATTTAGAGGTACAAAAATGCTTTCCAATATGAAAATTGGTAAAAAATTGTTAGTGGGTTTTGGTTTGTTGATAATTTTACTTCTTATTGTGGGCGGCGGCGGTTATTTTGCCCTCCGAACAGTCGATAAGGAAACATCGTCGTTGCTTCAACAAATTCAAGTGTTTATGTTGTCGAATACAATGGCGATCAATTCTTATGAAGCCCAACTTGCTTCCGATAAACACTCGCTGACAAAAGATTCAAAATATCACGCCGATATGGTGAAGTATGTCAATGAAGTTACCAAAGCCAGTACAGATGTCCAAAAACTGAAACTCGACAAGGAAGCCGTCGATAATGCCGTTCAAATCGCTACATACGCAAAGGAATACGAAGGTCTTGATCAACATTACGGTGATACAGTTGCGAAAATTCGCAACATCAAAAAAGATCGGAATGCATCTTACGTTATTGTAGAAAAAACATTGACCGAGTTGGAGGATCTGATTAAAAAGGAGTTCATAGAATCAACCGACCAAACAACGACCGGTGAAAGTTCCAAAAAAGAAAAGTTGGAATTGGTTTTGTTGCCGTTGTCCGTGATTAATGATCTGCAACAAATTCGCGTCAAAACACGTGATTATGAAGTAACATTCGATCCGAAGTTATTGGAAAAACTTAAAGCGGATATAGATACGTTGTTCAAAGTTGCTTTCGAAAAATGCACACAATTGAACGGACAACTTGTAAACGATTCGGAACGTAAACTCCTTGAAAGTGGTGTCAACGCCTTGAAAAATTGGCAGGCATTGAATAACCAAAGCACGGAATTATTAAAAGAACTGGACAACAACCAAAAAGATCAAAATCAAACCGGTGAAGTAATTACGCCGGAGATTATGCAGATTATTGATAGTGTTCAAAAAAATGTTAATACAACTGCCCAAGCAATGGAAAATTTAATTGCAACGGTATTGATTCTTATTGGCATAGTTTGTATTTTTGCGGTGATTGTTGGTATTTCTGCTGCTTTTGTGTTGACGAAAAATATTGTAACCGGTTTGGGGATTGCTGTTACCGCCATGACACGGATTGCGCGGGACGGTGATTTGGCGATTGAAATACCGGCAGAATACATGCGGCGTAAAGATGAAATCGGTGCGTTGTCGAATGCGTTGTTGTCGATTGTGAATGAGTTTCAAAATGTTGAAAATCTTGCGAAAGAACTTGCGGAAGGGAATTGGCTTAGATCGGTTAAAATTCGCAGTGATTTGGATGTGATGAATCATCATTTGAACACAATGCTGGATCAGGTTAATGCGGCTTTGAGTAATACCGCCGAATCGGTGGAACAAGTTGCGACGGGAGCAACGCAGGTTGCTGCTGCCAGCGAAAGTCTTTCGCAAGGCGCCACAGAATCCGCTGCAAGTATTGAGGAAATCACGGCATCGATGAGTGAAATCGGCAGTCAAACCAATAACAACGCCCAAAATGCGAGCGAAGCCAATAAAATCGCTAAAGCCGCTAATGATTCCGCCGCTATCGGTAAAGATATGATGAAGAAAATGATTGAATCGATGGCATTGATTACGAAAAATTCGCAGGATGTTCAAAAGGTGGTGAAGGTTATTGATGATATTTCGTTCCAGACGAACCTGTTGGCTCTTAACGCTGCTGTTGAAGCGGCGCGGGCGGGAGTTCACGGCAAGGGATTTGCGGTTGTTGCGGAAGAGGTTCGGAATCTTGCATCGCGAAGTGCCAAAGCCGCAGCGGAAACAACACAAATGATTGAGAACAACAGCAAGCAAATTAATGAAGGCGCGGAAATCGCAACACAAACCGCTGAAATGCTTGACGGTATTGTGGAACAATCGAAAAAAGTTGCCACATTGGTTGGTGAAATTGCTCAGGCGAGTGGTGAACAAGCGCAGGGTATTTCGCAGGTTTCTCAAGGTTTGCATCAGATTGACGCTGTTACGCAGCAAAATACAGCCAATGCGGAAGAAACGGCAAGTGTTTCCAACGAAATGAGCAGTCAGGCGAGCCAACTTCAAAAATTAGTGGGGCAGTTCCGAATCCGTAAATCATCGGCTACGAAAACGAATGTTTCGGCTCCGGCTTCAAAATCTGTGCCGGTTGCCGATTCAAAACCAACTTCAACGGTAAAAGCGGGTATTTCAAAACCAACTGCGCCCAAACCGCCGATTACTCCTCTTAAACCCGCCCACAAACCGGTTATTGCGCCGCAGACGCCGATTTCGACTTCTCCATCTGCTGAAGTTGACGATGAACATTGGGGCGGAGGCGGAGGTTCTGAAATCAAAATTGATCTTGATGATAAATCATTTGGCAAATATTAAACCGCCAACAATATTTTTTTACTTCGATGTCAGAACAAGTTTCCAATTGGGTTCTTCATTTAGCAGACGGTAACGAAGAAATTGCTCGCCAAATATGGGACGAATATTTCGGCAGATTGGTTCGGTTAGCCCGCAGGAAACTTGATGGTATGCCGTTGCGTGATGTTGACGAAGAAGATGTTGCCCTGAGTGCGATGAATAGTTTTTATCACGGAATGATTCAACAAAAATTCGGGAATATTAAAAACCGCGAAGATTTGTGGAAACTTCTCGTAACTATTACGGCACGGAAAGCCGCCGCAAAATTACGGCGGCACTACGCCCGAAAACGCGGCGGCGGAGGTATTCGCGGCGAATCGGTTTTCGGGCAAAAAGATGAGCCGAACCGTAATGGTATTGGCAATGTTCTCGGCACGGAACCAACACCGGAATTGGCTCTTGCGGTTGCGGAAAATTGCCAGATTCTGCTTGATAAACTCGGTGACAAAACACTTCGGCAAATCGCATTGATGACACTTGAAGGGCATCGTACCGAAGAAATCGCCGTAAAACTCGGCTGTGTCCGCCGAACTGTTGAACGGAAAATTGAACGAATCAGAGAAATCTGGAGCGAAGAAAACCCCGCAAACACCCCTCTCATTAATTCTCTGGATTGATCTTGTTTCTATATTTATTATGCACAGAGAACACAGAGAGAAAAGTTGATAGTTGAGAGTGGATAATGGATAGTTCGCAAGCGGAATTATTCTATTTACCAATTCTGTTGATCTCGTCAAAAAATCTGTTGATCTTGTCCCAAAACGAAAACCGAATTACCAAAACATTTTGGTAATAATTCCGCATTTTCCTGTGTTTGTCCGGCGAGTTAAAACCCGCCGCTATTTTGGGAATGCCCCTTTGGGGCAATTGGGAAACGTTAATAATTCCGCATTGCGAAACTCTCCACTCTCAACTATCGTATGTTGCCCTCTCAGTGCGTAGGAAACACATTACGTTACTTGAACAATTACAAAATAGACACAATGCATCACGTCTCTACGCTTCAAACCTATTCCATCCAAACCCGTGAATGATTACAAATTTTTCTATTTTCGGTTTGGCGTGGGCTTGACTTGGTAATGGTGCATGGTATGATCGTTTTTCGTTTTTGTCTTTATTTTTTAAAGTTTACCGAATGTGGACATTAAAAAATGACACCGCATTTTTTGTAACTCTATAACACAAAAGGACTTACGGCAAAAAGTCTTTTTTTCTAGGTGGAACATCCGTTAAATAAAAAAACTCGATAAAATGCACAAAAATAATCGTCGTCTTTGGGCGTTAATAAAGAAGGAAGTGTTACAGGTTCAGCGTGATCCGAGTTGTATTTTAACGGCGTTTGTATTGCCGATGATTTTGCTTTTTATTTTTGGGTTTGGTTTGTCGCTAGATGCGAAATATGTAAAACTCGGTTTTGTTTCAGACGAACAATCGCCGGTTGTTGGTTCACTTTGGCGATCTTTTCAGGCGACGGAATTTGTTACTCCGATTTATTACGCCAACCGCAACAAAGCGGAAGAAGATTTAGTCAACGGACGTATTCGCGGAATTATTGTTTTGCAAAACGATTTCACGAAACAGTTTCACAGCATCGAAGGCGGAACCGTTCAACTTATCACCGACGGCGTTGAAACCAATACGGCGGCAATCCTCACAAATTACGTTTCAGAAATAATCGCTCAATGGAGCAGGCAGCAGAAAGATGATCGCGGAATTATGTTACCGATTCCTTTTGAAGTGAAAACACGCGTGTTGTTCAATCCCGAACTGAAATCACGTAACACTTTAATCCCCGGTTCGGTTGTTCTGATCTTGTCGATTATTGGTACGTTGCTCACCTCATTGGTTGTTGCACGGGAATGGGAACGCGGAACAATGGAAGCAATGCTCGCAACACCAATTCGTCCTAAAGATATGATTATCGGCAAACTTATTCCGTATTATATTCTCGGTATGTTGTCAACAGGTTTGAGTGTTTTGATAGCGGTATTTTTGTTTCAAGTTCCGTTTCGCGGATCGGTAACGGCGTTGTTTTTTATTTCGACAACATTTTTACTGGCGTCATTAGCGATGGGTTTTCTGATCTCCACCGTAACCCGAAATCAATAT
>JAISNF010000252.1 GCA_031276415.1 Planctomycetaceae bacterium | reverse complement strand
TATTTGTTTGTTTGTTTAGTTTTTCAAAACTAATCGTAAACGGTTACAATTTAAGGTTACGATTTATTTTGGTACTAACGTACAAACGATACGTTTTTCGGCACGTTTGGGAGGTGATTCGATTTTGCTGATGTCATCCAGTTCGGCGATTAAATGTTGAAGCACTTTTTCGCCTTCGTCGATATGTGCTAATTCGCGCCCTTTGAACGAAACGGTAACTTGTACTTTATCTTTATTGTTAAGAAATTCGCGTGCTTTATTGATTTTGACCGTGATATCGTGTTCACCGGTTTTGGGGCGGAGACGTACTTCTTTGAGTTTTGATTGATGAGTATGTTGTTTTGTCGATCTTTTTTTCTGTTGATACCGGAATTTGCCGTAATCCATAATCCGGCAAACCGGCGGTTTACTGTCGGAGGCAACCTCGACAAGATCAAGCCCGGCTTGCCGAGCCATCGCCAACGCCTCTGATGTGTTCAAAATTCCAAGTTGTGCTCCCTCTGCGGAAATCACCCGAACTTGCGAAATGCGAATCGATTCATTGACTCGCTGTTTTCCTGTTTCCCGACTATCTCGCGGATTGTCCATCCTCCTCAGTGCCATAGATTCTCCTGTAATAATTGTTGATAAAATATCAATTGGTTACCGGTTATTCATTTTTGGTTTTTCGGCAACCAACACTAATAAAATACTTAAAACTTCACAAAAAAACAAGATGGTAAAACAAGATGACAAAAAATTTTGAGCCAAAAACGATTATTTTATTTAATTTCTTTCCTGAAATAAAAAATTGGTTTCTTTTTCCGGTTCGGGAATATTGGAACCGTTTGGGGGATTTTTTTTCATTTTGATCAGGCGGACAGCCAATATTTTTTGTTCCGGTTCTTCGTTTCCGCGAATAAAAAAAACTCTGCCGATTCCAGAGCAATTCGGGTTTGTTGGACCGATTAGAATCCATTGTCCGGGCAAAAGATTTTGTGTTACTGTAAGCGAAACAAACGGTAAACGCGGTCGTCCGTTTTCGGGGATCATCATTGCGGAATGGATACGGATGCGGCGTTCCATTGTTCCGTATTCTAATTCCGGTACAATATCGAAGCGGACGGTTCCGTTATTTTGGTTACGGGCATTGATGCAGATTAACCCCAAAGCGTCTTTATAAGTTTGTCCGCAAAACTGACCGTTTTCAAACCAGAATCGCGACAATTCCGGCACCGGTTCTTCAAACGCTTTCAACGATGCCCGCATATCCGGCAATAAATTGCGATATTGTCGTGTTACGGGCGGATCGTGTGGTATTTCGGCGACAGAAACTTCCTGAAAATCGCTGAACATATTGACATTTCCGACATTGGCATCGCCGGTAACATGAATCAACTGGGACAATGCCGGTGTCAAAATATCTCCTAAAATTCCGATACGGATTCCTTGTGCCATCAATTCGCGGCGAAGTGGCGGCGTGATCATTTGTTCATCGACTTCCAGCCAAAGTTGCCGAACCAATTCCTGTTGTTGCGGAGTTATGCGGATTGTAAATATTTCAATTCCGACAGAATCGGGTGGTGTTTGTCCTTGTTGTAACAGGTGATCGATATTTTTACCGGTTGTTGGTTCCGGTTTTTTGATGAGGTGGCAGGCGGAGCCGACAATCAAAATGAAAATCAGAATAAACGTAAAAATTACGTTTATTGCCAACCGATATTGAAACCGGCATTGAAATGGACATTTTAGACATTTTAATCGATTTAATCGATACTTTAATCGGTATTGTCTATTCAAATATTTTTTTTCTGAAAGCCCCATATTTGTTGGCTGAAGTTACTATAAATCCGATGACAATTATTCCAGCCGGTTACGGTACAATTGACCAAAACAAAAAAATTCAATTTAGGAAAAAAACAGCCGTTTTTGGTTGAAGGAACCATAATATTTTTTGAAAAAACCGTCAAGACCAGTTTTTCAAGATTTTGGTCATTCTATTTCATCGGGTTTTTTATTTAACCACAGAGAATACAGAGTTCTTCACAGAGAGGAAAAGTGTCCGCAGATTACGCAAATTAGTTAATAGTGAATAGTTAGTAGTTAGTAGTGAATAGTTTTCGCAAGCGGAATTATTGACGTTGTGGCTATAATTCCGCATTGCGAAACTCTCCACTATCCACTCTCAACTATCAACTTTCCTCTGTGGTTAATAAAAATAAATTTGTCGTTTTTAGAAGTTCCCTTTTGTCAAGCAACATTGTCAACAAATTCAAAAACCTGTTTTATCGTTGTGTTGATGTTGGGGCATAATAATATTTAACGGTTAATGAAACGGGTAAAATTATACTTCTTATAACGGGGAAATCATAATTTCTTTTTTTTTGTTGGATCAATTTCGATTACTGATAAATGATAGTAGTATCTTATCATTCTCTATCGGTCGGACTAATATTTACCCAAATCAAAAATGAGAAAAATAATTACGTTGACTATTATTACTGTCTTAATCTCTTTGTTCACGCAAATAAATATTTGTAATGCAAACGAGATAGATTGTGTGTTGTTGGAACCTGCTCCGTGTGATAGTGTTTTCACGAAAAAGACAAAACTAAAATCGAAGATTGATTTTTACGGTTGGGTTTTGACCGGTATTACCGTCAACAATCACGGAACCAAAAATGATTACGGTGCCGGCGGTCATAATTACGGTTACAATCGCCGCAACGGGCGTGATGGAATTACCGATCAATCTGGAAATTCTTACGTTCTCATGCTTGAACAACCTTCTGATTGGAAACTCAATCAACTTTGGGTTGGTGCAAAAAAAGACCTTGATTCACAATTTGATTGGGGATTCCGTGCTGATTTCAGTTACGGAACCGATGTTCGTTACGCCCGAAACTGGGGCGATCAATCATTCGATTATAAATGGGGAAGCGGTGATTATTTTGCGTCTTTTGTGCAACTGTACGGAACAATCGGGACAAAAGACCTTTATTTGAAAGTCGGTAAATTTGCGGGCGGATTTGCTTATGAGGGATTGCCGGCGACAAAAGAATTTTTCTATTCCCATGCTAATATTTGTTATGGTCGTCCGTTGACGACATCCGGTGCAATTCTTGAATGGAATGCTTCCAAAAAATGGACATTATCCGGTGGTTGGACTGCCGGAGTTTTCAGCAGTTTGGAAAATCCGAATGACGACAACGCTTTTCTCGGAAAAATAACTTATCATTTCAACAAAAACGCTGCTTTAACGTTCAAGGTTTTTCACAATGATAAAGGTTATCGTTCTGCGGCGAACCGTGCTTCTACTGATACATATTCGACATTGATTTTCACGTACAAAATCAATGATCGTTGGTTTTACATGATTGAAGGTGCTTACACGGACGGAAAAGTTTACGGCGCAACAAAAACCGGAAGTGATGCATGGGGAATCAATCAACATTTGATTTACACGGTCAATCAAAAATTATCTATTGGAATTCGCGGAGAATTTCATCATTCCCATGCGTCAATGTTTGACTTACCGCTTCTTACCGGCGGACGGGGCGGTGATTTGTACGAAATTACATTGGCGGCAAATTACAAATTAACTCCGAAAACGACATTCCGTCCTGAAATTCGTTTTGATCAAGCCGATTACGCCAACGGTTATTTACCATTTGGCGGTCATGAAAACAAAAGCAGCCAAATTTCGGGCGGTTGTTCTTTCATCGTAAGTTTTTAAGTTCCTCACAAAAATTTTGTCCGCAGATAATTTTCAAAATTGACCGCAGATTACGCAGATTAGTTAATAGTGAACAGTTAGTAGTGAATAGTTTTCGCAAGCGATTAAAAACATTTTGGTAAATAATTCCGCCTGCGAACTATTCACTATTCACTAACAACTACCTCATTTCTACCTAATTTTCTTAACAAA
>JAISNF010000307.1 GCA_031276415.1 Planctomycetaceae bacterium | reverse complement strand
AATCAATAAATAAAGGCAACGTAATTATTCAGTAGTCTATTTGTTTTTCAATCTTAACCCGCCTATTTTTCATAGATCATTCTCAATGTAACCCGCAGATTACGCAAATTTTCGCAGATACACAAGCGAACCTCTGCATTTTTCTGCGTCAATCTGCGTAATCTGCGGGCAATTCTGATTCAGATTTTTGGTAATTGTTCAGTAACCGCCCAAACGGAGCAAGTACCTAATAGATACAAAAAAAGACGTAAACCCTGTAATTTAAAAACTTTAGGTGCGACTGAACAGATACAAATAAATCTTGAGACAAAAACAGGTTTTTAGAAGTTTCTTACAGTAGTAGTTAATATATGCGCCGTGATATGATCTGGTTCAATCCGTGAAATATCACGGATCGACCATATTTGACCAGATTATATCACGGTTTTAACCCCAATAACCATTTTAACCGTGTTTTTTGTATGGCACGAATTTTGCATGTTCATACTGAGCGTTATGTTAGGCAAAATGCCGTCCAGACATAAATATTAGAACAACAATACACTAAGGAAATTATGAAAATCAATATTCTTCCACAACTTTATATTTTATTTATCTTGTCAATCAATGTCTTTTGTTTTGGTCAGGATAATGAAAGATACTGGCAATCTCATATCATTGACAATTCTTCAAAAGGAGCAGACGGCGTTAGGTTACTTGATGTGAACGGTGACGGGCTCGCTGATGTCGTAACTGGTTGGGAACAAGGTGGTATTACGAGAATTTATTTTCATCCGGGTTACGAAAAAGTTACTGAAGTCTGGAAATACGTTACTGTAGGAAAAACGCCGAGTGTTGAAGACGCTGTTTTTGTTGATTTGGACGGAGACGGAAATGACGATGTTGTTTCTTCGACGGAAGGAAATTCACGACGCGTTTTCTTTCACTGGGCACCGAAAAATAAAAACGATTACACTAATTCAGAAAAATGGAAAACCGAAATACTTCCAATTGCCGAACAACTTACATCATGGATGTATTGTCTGCCACTTCAGATTGATGGTCAAAACGGTATTGATCTTGTTATCGGCGGAAAATTTCGTTCTGATAATAAAACGGCAAAAGCGGTATTGGGTTGGTTTCGTTCACCGGAAAATCCCCGAGATCTTTCGGCATGGACTTGGCATCCGCTTACTGAACCGATTAAGTGGATCATGGCGTTACGGAAAAAAGATATGGATGGCGACGGGGCAGTTGATATTATTGTTACAGACAGAGACGAATGTTTTTGGCTTCGAAATCCAGGAACAAAAATTCCTGATACCATTACCAAACACTGGGAACGTATTACGCTTCATGCCCGTGAACCATTGGAATTTCCGAAACCGTTTGAAACGATATCTACAGAAGAACAAACAGTTATGTTTGGAAATTTCGCGGATCTTGATCAGGACTCTTTGGAAGATTTCGTAGTTGCAATAACTCCTAAAATTCTTCTTTGGCTCCGTCGGCTTGATACTTCAGGACGACATTGGGAAAAATATCCGATAACGTATGTTGCTGATACCGGTAGTGCGAAAGGAGTTGCGGAAGGTGATGTCAATCAGGATGGAAAACCCGACCTCGTTCTCTTTTGCGGAGGTGCAGCGGAACAAAAACAGGGAGGTATTTGGCTTTCCTACGACAAATCCCCGAAAGAACCGATTTGGAAACCGCATATCCTGAGCGGACCGAATGGAAAAAAATTCGACGACGTTTATCTCTACGATTTTAACGGAGACGGTAAACTTGACGCAATCACCACCGAAGAACAAGGCGGTTCACAAGGTAATGGATTAGGTGTTATTTGGTACGAAAATCCATTCTAAAACAAACAAAACATTGTTGTACGGAAGGACAATTCACTTTAATCATTTTTGTAATCATGAATATTGATCGTTGTATTATTGTTTTTTTATTAATTATTTTTACGGTGGGAAATGTTGTAGGTAATACTATTCCGCCTAACATTGTGTTTGTGATGACGGATCAGCAAACCGCCAATGCGATGAGTTGCGTTCAGGGGTCAACCTTTTTGAGTACACCTAATATGGATTCGCTTGCTGTTCGGGGTGTTCGATTTCTACGTGCTTATAGTCCGAATCCGCTTTGTATGCCTGCGCGTGCATCTATTTTTACCGGACATTATCCTCATGAAACCGGATTTCAAACGAACAATTCCAAAATTCCACCGCCACCGTTTAACGGTATGGCAACCTATTTTCGCAAGGCAGGATACCAAACATATTACTTTGGTAAATGGCATTTGGCTTATGCTCAAAAGGATGTGGACAGTCACGGTTTTACCTATGTCATAAATAAGTCATCAGAACCTAAAATCGGACATGATGCCAATGTAACCAATGCCGCCACTCAGATTTTGAAAGAAAAACAACACTCACCGTTTTTAGCTGTTGTGTCTTATTTAAATCCGCACGATATTTGCCAGTATCCTCGCGGCGAAAAATTTCCAAGCGGACCGATTGGTGAAATACCGCCATTGGATCAATGTCCGCCAACTCCAGTCAATTGGTTACCGGCACAGAACGAAACAGATTCTGTTGCGTTTATTCGGAAGGCGCAACAGTCGTTATCACAGTTTCCGGTTGGAAATTACGGTGAAGATGATTGGCGGCGTCTGCGTTGGGTTTACTATCGGTTGATTGAAAAAGTTGACAGCGAATTGGGAAAAATTTTGCAAACATTGCATGACTCAGGAAACGATGAAAATACGATTATTGTTTTTACCAGTGATCATGGTGAATGTGCAGGATCACACGGATTCAATCAGAAAACCGTATTTTACGAAGAATCAGTCAACGTACCTTTAATTATTGTACCGTTAAGATGGAACAAGGGCGAAACCAATACACAACTCATTAATACCGGTATTGATATTATTCCAACTTTTTTGGATTACGCCGGTATTCCAATTCCTGAAGAATTACCCGGTAAGAGTTTGCGATCTCTCATCGAAAAGAAGGATACCGTTTGGAATCGCGATTATCTCGTTATTCAAAATCACATGAATCAAACCGGTGAAATTAATGGAATTCGTCCATCAATTGAAGGACGGCTTGTAGTAACAGATAATTTCAAATATGTCGTTTATTCACAAGGACTTCGTCGCGAATCACTTTACGATTTAAAAAACGATCCCGGTGAAACTCGAAATATTGTATCTGTACCGGAATTCAAAACAGTTCTCAAAACAAACCGGTCCCGGCTTCAGGATTTCGCCGAAAGGCAATCGGACTCGCTGGCAATCCGTCTCTTAGAAAACAATGTCGTTCCAATTCCGATTATGCATTTCGCAACTCCGTTCACGCAGAAAAAGAACAACCAATAAAATAGAACCGTTTGCTATAAAATATAACGGGATGCTGGGAAATATGACGGCACCGCCTTGAAATATGATAGAAAGCCGTAAAAAATCTTGTTATTTTGAAGAAATTTGATTGGCATGATAATTGCAACAAGAAAATAATAATGACAACGAATTATGATACTGCCGATTGTTGTCATTTTAATGTTCAGAAAGCGGCGGTTTCTGGTGTTCCATAATTGTTGACCCAATAATATGGAAACTAATAACAACCCTGATTGAAGTAACCACAAAGCGTTGGGTAAAACCCATGTGAAATATTACCAAACCCTACCCTGTTTGGAACATGCTGTTCCTTACGTACAGATCAATTCCAACAAAAAATGAAGGAGTTTCCCATGACAAAGATGTTTCAGAAAATGATGAAATTAAACAAGCGTCTATTAAAGGCGCAAGCAGTAGTGAATCGCCGTATAAACAAGGGTTTTACGCTTGTTGAACTTCTTGTTGTAACGGCAATAGTTGCGCTTTTAATTGCCCTGCTTCTTCCCGCAGTTCAAGCGGCACGAGAATCAGCGCGAAGATCACATTGTATCAACAATATCAAACAACTTGCGCTGGCATCGCACAATTATCACGATGTTCACCAAAGTTTTCCATCGGGAGTGACCTATCTTCCCAAAATCAAACTATCGCAAGATGCACGGCTTCGGTGGAATGGAAGTGTTCATGTGGCGATTCTTCCTTTTCTCGAACAAGTAGCTTTGTATCAGGCTGTACAAAATACAGATAGAAAAACTTATGGTCAAGGATTACCAGGAACCGATGGAACAGAAGAAAATTTTTGGTTTCTGAAAGTTCCAATCTTTTTATGCCCATCCGATGCCGGTCGTAATGTTCTGGAATCCGGCAGTGCTGTTAATAATTATTTTGCCTCTGTCGGTGATTGGGCAGATCGTGTTTTCTTTGTTGGCGAAATAAATGTAACAGACAATTTGAAAAACCTTAGTTTGGGTAGCAGTACGGAAATGATTCGGGAAGAAAATAAACGTGGTCTTTTTCCGCTACACCCTTCATTGGCAAGATCATTTGCAGCTGTTTCTGACGGCACTTCCAATACCTTTGCCTTTTCGGAACATTTAGTCGGAGA
>JAISNF010000234.1 GCA_031276415.1 Planctomycetaceae bacterium | reverse complement strand
GGTGAATTAATAGTTGAGAGTGTATAGTTGATAGTGAATAGTGCCGCAAGCGGAATTATTACCAAAATGTTTGTAATTCCGCATTGCGAAACTCTCCACTTTCCACTCTCAACTATCAAATTTCCTTAGTCCCTGCAGGACTTAGGAAATATTACGAAATTTCTACTAAACCGAGACGTTACTGAATAAATGTAAATTCTTTCCTCTCTGTGAACTCTGTGTCCTCTGTGGTTAAATAATTTGTCCTTAAATAATCTGTGGTTAAATAATCTGTGCTTAAATAAAAGGGCGGTTATTAGAAGTTACCTTTAGATATTTTTGCGGTTTGCAATTCAATAGGTGTTGCAAACGGCAAGGTATAATCGGCAAATTCTGCATGACGTTAAAATAGGCAGAATTTTCTGATTATTCTGGTAGAACCAGTCCCTTTCAAGCAATACATTGGGAACGCCGAAAATTGGAAGTAAGCGTGTTTCAGGTCAAAAAACGACGCTTGTATGGTTTGTATCGATTATTCCGAAATTAACAATCAGTCTGCCGTTACGATGTCTCATAATAGATCAGCCGGAGTAATTCCCTTCAAAAAAATTATTGGCATCCTTGTTGTCGTTTCTTTGGTTGCATACGGGGCAATTCCGGTTTTAACCGATTTTATACCGGTTTACGCATCCGAATCGCGGAGCAATTGGGCAACAAAGGCTTATGAACAGAATTGTGAAGCGGTTGTCTGTATTCAAGGGGATAAAGTCGATGAATTGAATAATTCTTCAAAAGATTCCGGCAAATCTTACAACGGCATGGGAACCGGAATTATTATCGATGAGCGGGGTTATATTGTTACCAACTTTCATGTCGTCGAAGGTATCCGCAAAATTCAGGTAACCACGTTTGACCGCAATGTTTTTACCGCTAATCTTATTGCCAGAGACACGGAAACCGATCTGGCAATCATTAAAATAAATACCCGTAAACCGCTTAAAACAATTACTTTGGGTCGCTCGTATGATTTAATTCCGGGCGAAAGTTGTATCGCCATCGGGAATCCTTACGGCTACGCTTTTTCACTCACAGACGGCAGAATCAGCGGAATTGATCGGGAAGTGGACGTGAATGACTCTTTGGTTTACCGCGTCGCTATTCAAACTAACACCGAAATCAATCCGGGTAATTCCGGCGGTCCGTTAATCAATATTGACGGCGAAATGATCGGAATTAACGCCGCAATCCGGCAAGGAGCAACAGGAATTGCGTTTGCAATTCCGATTGATCAGGTTATTGATGTTGCGGCAAAATTGCTAAAAGAAATCGCCGAACAATCCATTTCGCTGGGGCTTAACGTTTATCAGGAAGATAACGAGGACGATTCCTCCTCGGCTCCGCACGGAAACCGTTTTAAGGTCGTGGTTGAATCGGTAGAAAATAATAGTCCCGCCGCCGAAGCCGGAATTGAAAAAGGCGATATTATTAAAGGAATCGGTCAATACCCGATTTCAAATAAACTTGACTTTTCGCGTGCGTTGATTGATCTCAAATCGCGTGATGAGGTTGCGTTTTCGATCTTGCGAAACACGAAAACACTTGACCTGGCGGTTTGTATGGGAACACCGCAAGAAGATAAATTTGTTCAGAGTGCGTCCCGTTCCCGAAACAGCAGTTCTCCCAAATCTTCCAGTGCCGGTTTTGCGCCCAAAACGGCAACACAAGTAAAATCAAATCCTGACGATGTTGTTTGGAATACATTAGGATTCCGCTATACGCCCATGCTTTTCGAAGAATATAAACGAACATTTGCCAAATATTTAGCGGATCGTCCTCATGGCGGGGTTGTTGTGAAGGCGGTACGCGAAGGAAGTCTCATGGCAAAAACAAATATCATTCCGGGCGATGTTATTATCGCCATCCACGAATACGCCATCACTTCACAAAACGATGTCCGATATGTCGCCAAATATTGGCAAACCTTCAAAACATCCAAAGGAACGATAGAAATTGAACTATTCCGTGACGGACAATTGTATTTCACAGAAATTCCATTGAAATAGTTTTGTAATTATTCAGTAACATCAAGCGGCAAGCAAACAGTATTAAGCGGTAGGCAATTAACATCGGGCGGCAGGCAATTAGCATCGGACGGTAGGCAATTAACATCGGACGGTAGGCAACCTTTCGCCGAAAGGTTGGTCAATGTACTCATTGACTTGAACTGTTCAAACGATTGAATAATCGATTTTCGAGAACCCTCGAAAAGTTTTCGAGAACCCGCGGAGAGTTTTCGAGAACCCTCGAAAAGTTTTTGAGAACCCTCGAAATATTTTCGCGAACCCTCGAAAAGTTTTCGCGAACCCGCGAAAAGTTTCCGCGTTTCCGCGAAATGCCTTTTGGGAACCGTAAAGAAACATAATGAAAAAAAAGAGCAATTATTCAACAATATCGCCTACCTTTTGAGTTCCAACATGGCGGTAATCCAAAATGTTCCATTGAAACTTGACGAATCAATCTAAGGAATATCAAACCAAGACGGAGTATTGTGTGAACTTGACTTTACGCACAAAACAGAGGAAAAACTTCCGGCAAACGGTTTTGATGACCGTTTTGTTGTTATTGTATTTTTTACTTTTTTTAGCGGGTCGGCTTTTTTCACAAGAGACTGCGGCGTTGGTGTTACCGCAAAAAATAGTCAATGCGCCGTCTTCTGTTAAGTTTACTCCGCTCACTCAGGCTCCGCTTACTCAGGCTCAAACTCCGCTTGCTCAGGCTCAGACTCTGCCTGTTCGGTCGCCGGTTGTTCAGGTTCCGTTTGTTCAGGAGATTCCCGGAATTGCCGTGACGGGCGAATTTTTTTCCGAAACGGCAAATTATGATTTTTATCCTGTCAATTTTGCGGGTGATCTTCGTGCGATTGCTCAATTGCAGGAACCCGCCGTTTCGGAACTTTCCCAATGGGCAAAGACAACCTTGTTTCATCTTGAGGCGGTGATTTTTTACATGAATCAAAATAAGCCGGCGCAGGCTTGGTCTCATTTGAAACAATTGGAGAAATTTGTTGCCGAGTTGAAAAGGCTTCGGGAAAATCTAAAAGGGAAATTATCACAGGCGGAAACACCGGAATTGATTCCGGCGGCAGCGGTTGCGGTTCCGGCGGTAACGGTTGCGGTTCCGACGAATGTGGCGTTGGAAGAACTTTTGCTGGGATTGGAGCGGCGGGTGATTCTTTGGGGAATGGCAATTCAAGCCGAAACAACGCCGTCATTTCCGCTTTCGCAATATTTAGGAAAAAAGAGTGTTGATATTCAACGGTTGAAGGAGCGGACGCTTGCGGTTGAAAATTATTTTCTCAGTGAAAAATCTGCGGCGGGCAATATTGCGGGCAATGCGGCGGCTAATATTGCGGGCAATAATAGAGAGATTGGTTTGCTTTGGTGTGAATATCTTGATACACATTCTTTTCTTGCGGAGTTGGACGCTTGCCAAAAGATGTTTAATCAGTCGAATCGCCGCATTTCAACGCTTGTTTCGACGATTCCGGTTCCGATGCTTATTTCGTTTTGTGATCGTGCCAATGTTGTTTTGTTCCGGTTAAATAATCCGAATCTGACGGACAATCAGCGGCGTTATTTGAATGTTCCGGTTATTGCGGCTTGGCAGGAAGAACTGGCGAACTGGTCGGCGGACACGGTAACACCAATGAGTTTGATTCGCGTGATGGAACGGTTTGAAGAAACGGGCGGCATGAGTGATATGCAAACGCTTTTCCGTTTGGCGACACGTCTTTCATTTTCGCGGACACCTGCGTTGCGTCAACTTGGTTTACTGACCAGTGAATTATATGGCGGTGCGAATGTGAAGATTTATATTTCAAAGGTGTTGATAAATCATTTACTTCCGCCTTCTCAACCGGAGGTGGCGATATTTCGGGAGGTTATTCAGCAGCAGCCGGTTTTTGGGCGGCGGCGTACAGACACGGATATTGAGATGAATTTTATTCCGGCGGAGGATCGTCTTCTTCTTTCGTTGGATGTTTCGGGAACGGTGAAAACCACGTCGCGGGCAAATTCCTCAATTACAACGCTTTTGACCGGCGGACAAGCCGAATATGAAGCGCGAAAACAAATTGAACTAACGGAAGAAGGTTTTATTCTTGCGCCGTGCCGTGTTCAGGTTCGGAAAAACCGGTTGGAGTTATTGAATTTTCAGACGGATTTTGATCGGGTTCCTTTGCTTTCCGGTTTGGTGCGTAGTGCGGTTCGGAACCAATACGAATTGCGGCAACCTGACGCTCAGTCGGAAACGCAACAAAAAATTACGCGGCAAGTACGCGAGCGGGTGAATCGTGAAGCCGCTGACCGGTTTGAAAAATTTAATGAAAAGTATCGCGAGTTAGTGGGAGAACTTTCGGAACGTTTTGATTTATTCCTTGAAAAGAAGGATGCGAGAACGGAAACGGATTGGCTTTTAACTTCGTGGGCGATTCGCGGTCATGATTTCCTGAGCGGCAACACGCCTGCGCCGGAAACGCCGGCTGGGGCTTTTGCCGATTTGAAGGTTCACGAGTCGGTTATTAACATGTTGGTTGGCAAGTTGAATTTTGACGGCAAGATTGCAACGGTTGGCGAGATTCGCCGCGAGGTTGCGGAGAAATTCAATCGTCCGCAATTTGCGGAACCCGGCGAGCATGACGGAGTTCAGATTGCGTTTGCGAAATACAATCCGATTATTGTTCGTTTTATTGACGGACGAATTGAAATATCAATTGCGTTGGATTCGCTCAAAATTCAACGCCAAACGTATCGCCATTTCAAGGTGATTGTGCGTTATCGTCCGGTTGTAACGAGCGAGAATGAACTTGTTTTGAAGCGTGATTCGGTGATTAATCTTATCAATGTTTCGCGTGGTCAACTGGTGTTACGAACTGCGTTTACAACGATTTTTCCGCCGAACCGGCATTTTTCGCTGAATCCGAAGTTTCTCAAAAACGATCCGCGTTTTTCCGGTTTAACGACGGGGTATTGCCGTCTTGAAAAGGGCTGGTTTTCTGTTGCCGTAATTGCCGACGAAAACCCAACCCCATCTCTCTCAAACAATAATTCCGCCTCACAAAATCCCACCTCAAAAAGATAGACAACATTTCGCCCAAAAATTGTTTAAGGGTAACTTCTAATAACCGCCCTTTTATTTAAGCACAAATTATTTAACCACAGAGAACACAGAGAAAAAATTCTTAAAATTTATTTTAGATCAAAACTCAATGATAAAATTAAATAACGTTTTGATTCCAATTAAAAATTTCCTCTGTGCTCTCTGTGTACTCTGTGGTTAATAAAAATAAATTTGTGGTTTTTAGAAGTTCCCTAAATATAATAAATATAAGAAGTTATGTAAATTACCCGAAATTTAAATACTTGAATAAAATCACCGCTAACAGTGTTTAAGATAATATTTCAATATTTTTTGTCTATTTTCGTGAAATTTTCGATTTAATTTGTTTACGCATGGCAATTAAGAAAATTAAGAAAATTAATAGAAATTAAGAGATAAATAATGTTTTTCCGTAAATATTTGTATTGCCTAGCCGAATTGCTCTTGTTTACGGAGTAAAATCAAGATAATATCAATCGTTGCAACCATCCATAAGTTTGATAACCTTTAAGCGGATAAGCAGAAAATCGCCTTGTAAACGGGTAAAGGTTGCCTACCTTTGGGAATATTACAAAAATATCCGTATTTTGGCAAGCAAAAGCATATAATCATGTCTGTTGAAACACTTGATCTTCGTTCTCCGGTTCAATATCTGAAAGGAGTTGGTACACAACGCGCGGAGATTTTGAAACGTTTAGGAATTTATCGTGTTTCGGATTTATTGTTCTATTTTCCGCGTGATTATCAGGATATGACGGAACGCCGTGAAATTGACCAACTTCGGGAAGATCGTACACTACAAACAATTATCGGTACAATCGAAGAATGGAATCTCCGATCAACTGTTCGCGGACAACTTCTCACTCTTTCGGTTAATTGCAACGATAAAGGTTACGTCAAAGGACTTTGGTTTAAAATGCCGTTCATCATGCGTGATTTTGCTCAAGGCAGACGAGTTATGTTGACCGGCAAACCCAAATATGATCATCCTTTCTGGGTGATGATGCATCCGCAAATCACTTATCTCGCCGAAACAGAAGATGAAAACGAAGTCGAACCGTATTTGCCGATTTATCCGCTCACGGAAGGACTTAAACAATTTCATCTCCGAAAAATTCTTCGGAATATGTTACCGGTTTACGCTCCGTTGCTCGACGAAGTTTTTCCTGAACAATTTTTGGCGGAACACAAATTGTTACCGATTCGCGAAGCGATTCCGGCAATTCATTTTCCGCCGGATAAAACAACATTGTTATGGGCAAAACGCCGTTTCATTTATCAGGAGTTTTTTGTACTGCAACTTGGTTTGGCGATTCGGCGGCTTCAACATCGTACCCATTTGAAAGCCTCGCCATTGCCGATTGATTCAAAAATTGACGCACGAATTAGACAACGATTTTCGTTCACATTGACAAAAGCGCAAGAACGGGTCATCAAAGAAATTGTGAACGATATGTCGCGTCCGGTTCCGATGAACCGGTTGTTACAGGGCGATGTCGGCAGCGGTAAAACGGTTGTTGCGGTTTACGCAATGCTTCTTGCAGTCGCCAATGGTCATCAGTCGGTGTTTATGGCTCCGACAGAAGTGTTGGCTCGGCAACATTTGCGAACATTAACCCGAATGCTCGAAAATAGTCAGGTCAAAATTGTACCGTTATTCGGCGGTCAAAGAGCAAACGAACGCGCCGGTATTTTGCAGGATATTGCAACAGGTTCGGCTCAGATTGTTGTCGGAACACAAGCGATTATTCAGAACGAAATTTCGTTTCAAAAACTTGGCTTGGTGGTGATTGACGAACAACATAAGTTTGGCGTGCTTCAGCGTGCCGTATTGAAAACCGGCGGAAAATTTGATCCGCATTATCTTGTTATGACGGCGACTCCGATTCCGCGAAGTGTTACGATGACGTTGTTTGGCGATCTTGACGTGTCGATTATGAACGGAATGCCTCCGGGCAGGCAAAAAGTTACAACATATCTTGCCGAACCGGAACGCCGAACTGCCTGGTGGGATTTTGTTGCGCGGAAAGTTACGGAAAACGGTTGGCAAGGTTATGTTGTGGTTCCGTTGGTTGAGGAGTCGGAAAATTTTGATGCACGAAGTCTTCAGGAAGTTTATGAACAATTATCGACCGGTTTGCTCAAAGGAATCCGATTGGGAATTATTCATGGTCGAATGTCTGCGGCGGACAAAGAAAAAGTCATGTTTGATTTTCGTACAGGCGAAATTCAAATCCTGATTGCTACAACAGTTATTGAAGTTGGAGTGGATGTTCCCAATGCGAATTTGTTGACGATTGAAAGTGCGGAACGTTTTGGATTGTCGCAATTGCATCAACTTCGCGGCAGAATCGGACGCGGCAGCAATCCTGGTTATTGCACGGTATTTTGCAATGCTGTTACGCCGGAATCGCAAAAACGGTTACAGGCGTTTGCGAAGTTATCGGACGGATTCAAGTTAGCGGAAAAGGATTTTGAAATTCGCGGTGCCGGTGATTTATTTGGAACGCAGCAACACGGAATGCCGCCGTTTCGTGTTGCGGATCTGGTGCGGGACAAAGAAATTTTGTACGAAGCCAAAACAGATGCGACGGACATGGTATTTTCCGACCCGGGTTTAGCGAAACCGGAACACGCCAAACTTCGGCGTCAAATGTTGGGACGTTACGGAGCAGTTCTCAATCTGGGCGATGTCGGATAAACCAATTAAACCGATAAATTTATTTTTATGAACCACAGATTATTTTAAAAATAGTCCGCAGATGACGCTGATTATCGCAGATGTTTTTTTGATAATACGAAACAACAAAATATGCGAAAGAAAAAAATTTTTGTTTTGGTGTTGACATGTTTAACGGGGCATGTATAATAACGAACAATTAATTCTGAATTTTTATTTTAAATTTTGGAGACCAAATTACAATTTAAAAAATAAATCGCCCGAATTTTTGTTCGGGTATTAAAAAAATCGAGTACGTCAACTCTTATCAAATCGCTTAGGCGAACTGTAATTTTCTACAGGCAACCGGATTTTTCGGGTAGAAAATTACTTGACTTAGGAAAGTTACGTAGCTCCCGCTAAGGGAGCGTCGCGTCCTAGGTCATAGGTATATTCAGTACTACATTTTAACACATGTAACACACCACTTTTGCCGGTGGGAATAAACCTAATTTTGGTAAGCGTGTCGCTCCTGTCTAAGAGCGATACTTCTGTTGCCGTTTCTCGGCGTTGAGTTTTTCCCATTTTGCAATGCAGATTATTTTGTTATGTAATCTGTAAACATGTCCCTTTTTTTTCATAAGGAGAAATACTATGAAAAAGACACTCGGTTTTGGTTTTACACTCGTTGAATTGTTGCAGAT
>JAISNF010000230.1 GCA_031276415.1 Planctomycetaceae bacterium | reverse complement strand
AATACATTGCGTCTCTACGATTTAAAACTATTACCGTGAACGTTACTTCTCTGTAAACTCTGTGTTCTCGGTGGTTAAATAAAAATAAATTTGTGTTTTTAGAAGTTGCCTTATTTATGAATAGTTATTAAAATAAACAGTTACTAATTTGTAACTTCAAAAACCTAACCTAATTTGGTAATAATATTATGATGCAACGAATATCTTTTGTTTTTGTATTGTTTTCCGCAATGACAATATTGGCACAGGAAGTATCTGACCGGAATATTCAGTACCGTAATTTTGAACAACAATTCGGTGATTCCGCCCATGTTGCGTTTATGGGCGGTTCTATTACGGAGATGGATGGATATCGCCCAATGGTTTGCGAAATGCTCCAAAAACGGTTTCCCAATACCCGTTTTACATTTACGGCAGCAGGACTTTCTTCAACATGTTCCATGACCGGAGCCTTTCGGTTGGAACAGGATGTTTTGTCGAAAGGACAAGTCGATTTATTTTTCGTTGAATTTGCGGTCAACGATGATCAGGACGCCCATCATTCCGAACAAACAGCAATTCGCGGTATGGAAGGAATTATCCGACATGTCCGAATACATAATCCTCACGCCGGAATCATCATGATTTTTTTCGTCAACGAATATCTAATGGATGAATATCGTCAGGGACGTGAAGCGGTGAGTATTGCGGCACATCGAAAAGTTGCGGAATATTACGGTATTCCAACGATTAACGTTGCGCAGGAAGTCCGGCAACAAATTGACGAAAAAAAATTGACGTGGAAACAATTCGGCGGTGTCCATCCGGCTCCGCACGGAAATCATTTGGCGGCAAATATGATTGAAAAACTTTTTGAACAACCGCTTTCGTCTGAAAATAATCCGTCTGAAAAAATCTTATCTGAAAAACCTTCCGCTGATTTGAAAAAGCCGCTTGATTCTTTTTGTTATGCGAATGGTCGGTTTGTTTCGCCGGATACGGCAAAATATGGCGAAACATGGTCATGGGGAATCCCTAATTGGAAATCAATATCGGGTCATTGTCGTTCATCATTTTTAGGACAAAAACTTCTCTGTTGCGATCAATCCGGCAAGGAATTGACATTTGAATTTGACGGTAAGGCAGTTGGGGCGTTTGTTTTGGCGGGACCTGATGCGGGAATTGTTGAATACCAAATCGATAACCAACCGGTCAGACAAACCGTTTTGTTCCATCATTTCAGCGGCAACCTGCATTATCCCCGAACAGTGATGTTTGACGATCAACTGGAAACCGGTAAACACACGCTCCGGCTTTGGATAGCAGATGTTGTTCCGCCTCAAAGTAAAGGAACTGCTGCAAGAATTTTACATTTTACCGTCAATTAATAATCGGTAACAATTTTAGAAATTCAAGCCTCAACACAGAATACCTTTAACACAGAAGACAATTGCCTCGCCATTTACAATTCGCTTTTCGTTTTTGGGACAAGATTAACAGATTTTGACGGGATTGGCAAATAGAATTCCGCTTGCGAAACTATTCACTATTCACTACTAACTATTAACTATTCACTATTGCGTTTCCTTAGTAAAAAGAGTAAACTTACTGTTCTGTTTTTTTAATCTGTTTAACATCATATTCGTTTTGATGTTAAACTCAATTGAAAACCCCAACCCCCAATATTTCAATGTTGTATAAAAAATTATTTTTGCTTGTTGTGTTGTTTTTCGCCGGAACTGTCAACGCCCAAGTTACCTTGACACATCAGGCATGGCACGAAAATACGTTCGGCGATTTGCGGAATATCGTTAGAAAAAACCGCGATCTCAACCTCTTAACCTTTCCCAACGCCCGACTAGAAAAATCAAACGGCGTTGAAAATGCTAAGTTTTTGACCGACAGCGAAATCGGAATTTACGGCGGTGAAGGTCGCGTCAGTATTAACGGTAATCCCTCAACCCTCGTCTATTATCTCGGAAAACCACAATCCATCAAAGAAATTTTGCTCTACTCCGGTAATATCGATAGCCGCTCCAATCAAGATTTCGAAATCCGTTTGGCAAACAACGAAACCAACCCGGGGAAATTACCAAACTTTCCCAAAGAACCAACCTATACCTCCGGTAATAAAATTCTCGGCTCCAACAGCGGCGGTTTTTTAAGCCGGTTTGCCGATACTTCCGGAAAACCAATTACCGGCGATAAAAAATATGACTGGATCGAATTTAAAATCTGGCGAACTTATCCCTCCAAAGCAGGCGATCCGGCAAAAAATGGAAACAAAGCAAACAGTTGGGCGTCATTTCTCGAATTACAACTTCTCGCCGATCCCGATGATCCGTCCTTGTTCGCCTCCGAACAAGAACGCCAAAACTGGTTGAACGAAAAAGAATTAGAACGCTTTCGGCAAACTGTAATTAACACCGTTGGCGAAGATGTTTGGCTCGCTATAGAAAATCCCGAACCCATCAAACGAGCAATCAATGATCTCTCCAAAAAATTCCCCGATCAATATGACGGAAAACATTTTCTAAAATTATATGAAAAATACGCCGCCGAATTGCCCGACACTTTGAAAAATCTCACCGCCAAAACTCCCGAAGAACGTGAAAAAATAATCTCCTTAATTAAAGAATTCGGCGAATTTCGCAAATCAGCCTTGCTTGCCAATCCATTGATGAAATTTGAAAAATTACTCTTTCGCCGCGCCAAAAACCCAGGTTTGACCGCCAACTGGATCTCCAACGCCGCACGCGGAAAACATGGTTATGAAAACGCTTTGGCTGTCGTCAATCCGCAAAATCCACAAGGTGACGCCAAAACAATTATCGAAAATCCAAACGGTTCATTTGTCGGCGATGTCAATTTACATTGGAACGCCGACAAAATTCTTGTTACCGCACTTGCCGGAGATAAAACATGGCAAGTTTTTGAACTAAATCTCGACGATTCCAACGCTTCTTCGGAACCGGCAAAATTACGGCAAATTACACCGTCCATCGGAAACGATGTCGATAATGTCGAAGGTTGTTATGTTCCCGACGGTTCGACAATTTTTATTTCAACCGCCAATATGATGGGTGTTCCCTGTATTGACGGCAGTTCGCAGGTTGGAAACATTTATCGTCTGGAAACCGACGGAAAAACAATACGGCAACTAACTTTTGAACAAGATCAAGATTGGTGTCCGGTGTTGTTGCCCAATGGTCGGATTTTGTATCTTCGTTGGGAATATATTGATACGCCTCATTATTTTACGCGGCTTCTGTTTCACATGAATCCGGACGGAACAAACCAGGTTGAATTTTACGGCAGCAATTCGTTTTGGCCTAACAGCATGTTTTATGCCCGACCGATTCCGGGCAGTTCCACTAAATTTGCAACCATTGTTTCCGGTCATCACGGAACAGCCAGAGCCGGAGAACTTGTCCTCTTTGACATTACGAAAGGACGGCAGGAAGCCGACGGAGCCATTCAACAGATTCCGGGTTACGGAAAACCGGTTCAACCGATTATTATGGATCAACTCGTCGATGATTCGTGGCCTAAATTTTTGTTTCCGGCTCCGCTGGATGAAAATTATTGCATCGTTTCGGCAAAATGGACGCCGAATTCACCTTGGGCGTTGTATCTTGCGGATACGTTTGACAATATCCTGAAAATCCGTGAAGAACCGGGTTACGGACTTTACGAACCGACTCCGATTATTAAACGTCCCCAACCGCCGATTCAACCGAATCGGGTTGACCGGACTTCCAAAGAATCCAATGTCTTCGTAACTGATGTTTATTTCGGTAACGGAATCAAAGATGTTCCGAAAGGAACGGTCAAAAAATTCCGTATTTTTTCGTATAATTACGGTTATCGCGGTATTGGTTCTCATGATTATTTCGGAATGGAAAGTTGTTGGGATGCACGCCGGATACTTGGCGAAGTTCCGGTTTATGAAGACGGCAGTGCGTCGTTTATTATTCCGCCCAATACACCGCTTGCGATTCAGCCGTTGGACGAAAAAGGGCGGGCTTTGCAGTTAATGCGGACATGGTTTGTCGGAATGCCGGGCGAAAATCAATCTTGTACCGGTTGTCATGAATCGCAGAATATTGTTACGCCCAACAAACGAACAGTTGCAATGGGCAAAGCCCCAACACCGATTGTCCCGTTTTTTGGACCGGAACGTCCGTTTTCGTTCCAATATGAAATTCAACCGGTTCTTGACCGGTATTGTGTCGGTTGCCATGATGGTTCTGAAAATAAAACAGACCGTCCGAATTTTGCCGACAAATCGCCCGGACATCGCGGTTTTTCCAAATCTTATCACGCTTTGCATCCGTATGTCAGGCGACCGGGACCTGAAGGTGATTATCATCTTCTTCAGCCGTTGGAATTTCACGCTTCATCGAGTGAATTGTTCCAAATACTTGAAAAGGGACATCATGGTACAGTGGTTGATGCTGATTCGATGCGGCGGCTTTATGCTTGGGCTGATTTGAATGTTCCGTATCATGGAACATGGATTGAAATTGCCGATAAACTCAATCGGAAACAAATTTCAGGCGTTGCGGCTCGCGCAACAG
>JAISNF010000193.1 GCA_031276415.1 Planctomycetaceae bacterium | reverse complement strand
ACTAATCAGCGTAATCTGCAGACAATTCTTTGTTTCCGCATAATTCAGCGGTAAAAAATAAAAATAGGCAGTTATTTTTGCTTCCTTATCTTTTGATAATTATGGAACAAGAAATAATGCCCATTTGTTATCGTTTTTGGAAATAGCCGGTTTAGCGGTTTGAGATTTATAAAAATTAATCGAAACAACATCATCGGGTTCTTCGGATCGGGCAAACTGAACTTTCAGAAAACCATTATCCGCATTGAATGTCTTGGATTCTGAAGGTTCAATTGTTACCGGTTGATCATCAACATTCAAATGAAACGGTACGGTTCCATTGCGGTTGTCAAATGTGATTTTAACCGGACGCGGAACAATTTTTTTACCATTTTCCGTATCAGATTCAAAATCATAAGTGATTCCTGCCGTAACAGAAAAATTCCGTGAATCCTGATACGTTTGTGTTTGAGTTCCGCGACGGCGTCCAGAAGAAACGGTGCGTGTTTTCGTTGTATAAATTTTCACTTCACCCGATGCGGGAAACGGATAAGATTGTGATTCTCCGGCGGCAAGTGTTTTCGTTTCGTTATCTAAACTAAATCGGACACTTTCCGTAGTTTCAGCCGGATTGGAAAGCGTGATCTGATTTTCTGTTACCGAATCGGTAATTGGTGTTTCATCAACAATAATCGGTTTCTGTACAAAATCATCAAGCGTTCCCTTAACAACTTCGAGCAATTCCCCTTTTTTACCGACAATAAAAGTATTGTCATCAATCGCAAAAACATCATTGGGATTTTGTGTGGGATGAATAATTAACATAACATTTTCATCGGGAGTATCGACTGTTTTCACAGTTACATTTTTTGCCGTTTGGGTTGTTTTGGAAGGACGTAAATTGGAAAGTTGTTTATGAACATCAACAAGCAATGCAAGAGAGTTTAAAACCGATTTTATCTTTTTGTCGGTTTCTTTATCCAATTTGTTCTTTTCAAGTGTTTTGCGGAAATCCTTGAAATCGTCGGCAGAAAAATCCTCCTCTTCAATAGATTCTCCGAAACTGTCCAAAGCGGCGAGCAACTTAACCGTTTGTGATACTTGCCCTGCTTCTTTGATGTCGTTTGTAACAACAATCCAAATACGCTGAACTGCGGCGGCATCTCCTTCTTCGAATGCTGTTATCATTGCCGACTGATCGGCAACCGTAACATTTTTCTCTTTCATTTTCGCAACGATTGTTTCAAGGGAAAAATTTGTTTCTGATAACATATTGCGGAGAAGTTCGATTTTTTGTTTCAAAGATTCATTTATTGCGGCAAGCGTGGATTTAACAATTCCTGCCGGTGCCGGAGGAATCTGAACGGAAACCGGATTGGGAACACAAACATTGACATGGTTTATTGTTGCGGATTTTGAGGATGCTTCCGTTTGGGCGGATGTTACAGATGTTACCGTAACATTTCCTGTTGGTGTTACCGATGCTATTTCCACCTGAACCGGCGTAACCGTAACACTTTGCTCCTGAATTGTTTCCTGAACAATAATAACATCTTCTGCTGCCCCGTTTCGTACACCAATCACCCAATTTTGACCGCTTCCTTTACGTTCTTGCGGTGTTTGGAATCCGTTGATGGCGGCATTCGCAAGATAACGGCTGTTATTGGTTTCATAATAGTTACCTATTGTGCTACGAATATTGAGGCGTGAAAAACCTCCGTGCCGTTGCATTTGCTGAAGTTCGTAAAACGATGGAAGCCGAAATCCATATCGGGCAACCAAACCACGTGCCGAACTCCCCCAGTCAGAAGACGGAACACGACCAAGTGTTGTTGTCCATTCGAGTCCGGTCAAATTGTCACGATAAACCTGAACACCGTTAATTGTTCCAAGATTTGTCCAATCGGCTTGACCGTGCGAACTAAATAATACGCTTAGTAAAAATAAAACCGTAGCAATAATAAAATGTTTTAACATGTTTTTTTCCTTTATTGGTTATTGTAATTTTAATGGTTATATGTTAATGGTTATGTGAACAAACGCCGCACACAAAAGAATGGAAAACATCAATATTTTTGTAATAACATTTTGATTGAATTATTCATTTCTTTTGTATGCGGAACGTTAAAAACTCTAAAGATTCTAAATGTTTTCTGATTAATGTCCGAAAACAGAATGGATAATTTTATTGTGGAAACAATGCCCATTTATTGTCGCGTTGATCGAGACCGATTTTGTAGGAAGCATTTTCTTCCAATTGATAAACGGCACGATTTCCGGTATCTTCACTGCGAGCAAACTGCAAATCAAGAATTCCGTTACTCGAAGTAAAAGTAACATATTCTCCAGAATTGATGGTGTATTCCGTTCGGTCAGCGAAACAATAAAACGGCAACGGACTTGCGTTGCTTAACGTTACAACAACTGGTTTCACAACGATTGACCAGGCTTTATTGGAATACGTGAGCGTGTAATTTCCTGATCCGACAGAAAATGATTTCCAATATCCTTGCGAAATAATAGAAACCGTTCCTGATTTTGGAACAGAAAACGAGGCTTTTTTTCCCGACGCCAATGTTCGTGAAACGTTATCATCTAGGCGATAAGTTGCGGATCGGTCAGTGGTATTTACCAGACTGATCTGGTTTGTTGATTGGATTGACAGAGCCACCGGATTTGAATAAACCGGAATTTGCGGAAACGCATCGCTGATGTCTTCCTCCGCAATTTGAAACTCGTCACCTTTCATCAAATAAGTTTCAGAATCAATGGCGTAAACGGTCTCCGTTGAAAGTGAAGGACAATAAATTACTGTTACAACATCTGTCGGAACCGGTATTACTGCTTTGGAAGATTCCTTGAACGTTGTTAAAATATCGAGAATTTTGAGAGCGTCTTTGAAAGTGCCAAGAGTTTTTTGTGCATCTTTTTTAACTTTTGGCGGTAATTTTGCCTTATCAATCAATTTTTTCAAATCTGAAATATCGCTCGGTTCAAACTCTCCGTTTTGTATAGTTTCTTCGAGTTCGGAGAGTTGTGTACCAAGATTGATTGCTTGGGCAATTTTGTTACCTTCAAAAGGATCGTTGTGCTATAACTGTTCCAGAAAGTATCAACATAAAAATTAAACTTAGAAATCGTTTCATTTTTTCCTCATAATCTTGTAAAAATTAAACTTGGTACAAACAGATGATATAGGCTTATATTACCTCATTTTTCAATGAAACGATTAGTAACTACTGAGAATCTCTAAAAATTCAACATTCACCGAGAGTTAACGGAGTAGGCTTGTCCCGCAATTCAGCTTGATCAATAAAAC
>JAISNF010000006.1 GCA_031276415.1 Planctomycetaceae bacterium | reverse complement strand
CCAATTTCCTGTTGGAAAATCAATGTCAAAAGAGGCGGGGGGGGGGTATCTAGGTAGAAGAAACGCATTCACACTTGTTGAACTTTTGGTGGTTATTGCGATTATCGGAATGTTAATCGCTCTGTTGTTACCCGCCGTCCAAGCCGCTAGAGAGGCTGCAAGACGAACGCAATGTCTTAACAAGATCAAACAGATCGCTTTGGCATTGCACAATTATCACGATGTTTACGATGCGTTACCAACATTGAGATGGGGAAATCCTAAAAACTTTCCCATTACCGCCGATTCACACTTGAATCGGATGTCGATTCGGGTTGCGTTATGTCCGTTTTTGGAACAAACGGCAACTTACGAAGCATGTTGGAATTCATCCTATGGACCATGGGATGCAAGCGATCCATGTTTTGCCAAAGAACCGGATGTTTATCGTTGTCCCAGTGAATCCAATTCGACCAATTCACCAATAGGAACAACTGCCGGTAAACCCAATTACTATTTCGCCTCCGCAGATCGACCACAAAGTGCGGATATAACAATTCAAAAGAATGCCCGTTGCGTGTTTATGGCGGGACAATGGCGATCATTAGCGTACATGACTGATGGAACAAGTAATACAATGGGAATTTCCGAATCAATTAGACCAACTGCAACCGATTCATTAGGAGCAATCGGTGTTATAAGTTGGACAAATCCTCAGGGATTAATCAATACCTATTGGGATAAAACCGCCAAAAAATTTAAACCAACAGCCGGATTAGTAACAACACTTCCGACTCGTGGATCACGATGGGCAGATGGACAAATATGGTATGGAGCGTTTATGGCTGCCATTCCACCTAATGGTCCTTCTTTTAGTGCGACTGCTACCCCCGATGATTACTCACTTCTTGTTCCGACCAGTTACCATCCTGGTGGAATTATTGTTGGTCTTTTGGATGGTAGTAATCGTTTTGTTTCGGAAACGCTTGATTGTGGTAATCAAGCAACAACATCGTGGGTTCCTGTTAATAATGGTCGGGCAAGCGATTATGGAATTTGGGGCGGTATGATTACACCCAATTGCGGTGAAAACGTATCATTACAATAATTTTTCAATTAACTTCATTTATTATGAAACGATTTTTATTTTTAATATTGATCATTTTTGTTTTTATCGGTTGTGGACAACGAGTTCATGAAATCGAAGGAAACATTACACTTGACGACAAACCGCTTGTTTCCGGCTACATCGTCTTTTTCGGTAACAGCGGAAAAGGTGTCGAAGGCGGAGCAAGAATTGTTGATGGAAAATATGTCGGTAAAGCAGCAAGCGGAATGAATCTTGTTAAGGTTCAGGGTTTTTTCAAAAACGATAAACCAATTCCTGATCCGGATTTTCCCGGTTCATTTATCACGACACAAAAAGCAACGAAAGACGAACTTCATTGGAATAATCCCAATTTGATTATCGATCTTTCACCAGGTATTAATGACATTCACTTAAAATCCCTTAAACAATGAAAGGTAATTAGAAATTTTATGAAACGTTTAATTGTGTTATTTTTAATTTTTGTCGGTTTATCGGCATTTGCTCAAAACAACAACTCACATACAACTATGGTACAGAATATTTATCGACTGGAAGATGAGCAATTTTGTTTGGAAGTGGATAATTCAGGACGAATTATTCGATTGGAAAACAAATTGTCGGGAAAAGGAAACATTATTACAAGACCAACAAACGGAATATTCAAAATGGTCTGTAAACAAGGTGAAAATTGGGAAACAGTTATTGATCCTGAACACCAAACATACAAAATAACAAAAACAGAAAATACAATTCAAATTGTCATTGATCACGTTAAAACCGATAAAAGTTCCACTGATTTAACGTTGACAATGAATATCACACTTAAAGAAGGAACATTACATTTTGGTGCGGAATTTGATAATCGGGAAAATGATTTGACTGTTGTTGAATTTTGTTACCCACGTATTGCCGTTATAAAATCACTTGGTAACGGAAAGAAATTTGATCTTCTTTGGCCTCTTCAAGCCGGTCGGCGTATTCCGAATTTTACGGATTATAAGGGTAATTTTGTTGAAACTTATCCCAGTTTTCTCTGTATGCAATGGATGGCATTAACCGACAATGAAGAAACTCTTTATCTTTCAGGACGTGATTCCGAATTTTACACGACTACCTTATCCGCCGGAAATTCAAATGGAGTTGGTTTAGCAATAACACGATTTTTGTTCGTTAAACCAAAAGAGAAAAGAACAACACCCGAAACAATTCTCCAACTTTATTCCGGTTCTTGGCATCGTGCCGCCAACGAATATCGTACATGGGCTTCGTCTTGGCGCATAAACCGGTCAAAACCGGATTGGGTACACGATGTTATTGGTTATTTTCTCGTCATCAACAAACAACAATATGGTGACGAGATGTGGGATTATGAAACATTACCGAAACTTTATGATCTCGCTAAAAGTCATGGTTTCGATACGCTTGGTTTGTTCGGTTGGTATCAAGGCGGACACGATAACACTTATCCCGATATTCAGGTCGGTAAAACATTGGGCGGCGCAGAAAAATTGCGAGAAAATATCAAAAAAGTACAGCAAAACGGCGGTCATGTAACACTTTATGTTCAGGGACATTTAATTGATGTAACCAGCGATTTTTATAAACGTTACGGGGCGCAGGTTGAAGGAAAATCACATTGGGGTTCACCTTATTTTGAACATTATAATAAATCAAGTCAAAGTGAATTTTTGAGACTTTTTACATCTAAAGTTTTTTCAACGGCTTGTCCTTCCAGTCCGCTTTGGCAAGATCGAATGGTACAAAATGTTGATTTTGTTGCCGGTTTTGGTGCGGACGCTATGTTGGTTGATCAGATCGGCGGAATGCCGCCGAAGCCGTGTTTCAACGAGGAACATCCGCATCCTAAAAATTGTCCCGGATTGTCTTATGTTTCCGGTCGAATTTCTTTGCTCAATAAAATGTGGAACCGAACACGTGAAGTGGACGGAGTTCGAGGCAAGGATTTTGCGTTTTTTACAGAACATATCACCGATACCTATTCTCAATTCGCCGATTTTTTGCACGGAATTGATACATTTCCGGGAACAACGGCTTTTCCTGAAATGTTTCGATATTGTTTTCCAGAAACAATAATAACCGTGCGAAATCCTGCTCCCTTCATTTCTGAAACATTCGTGAATTATGCGATAACTTACGGCTTTGTGATGGAAATGGAGATTCGTTACCGAAATGATTGTGAACATGTTTTACAGGATCGTTCCGCTGCACAACGTGAATATGCAGCCAAAATAGGAGCATTACGGAAACAATATCGCAACGTTTTAGGGCGTGCCAAATTTGTTGATGAGGAACATCTTGATATTGGAAATCGGAACATCAAATGTAAGGCGTTTGAGTCGGAATCGGGAAATCGTATTGCTGTTGTTCTCTGGAACTCAACAGATAAACCGCAAACGCCAAAACTCACTGTAAAGGGATATAAACTAATTGAAACAGCAAATGCCGATGGAAAACTTACGAAACCGGAATTACCCGAAACAATTTCGCCGCAACGTATTCTTCTCTCCATCTACGAAAAAGAACAATAATATATTTTAGGGTGTCAAAATTTTATAAATAAAAATTGCGGTTGACTGAAATCAGAAACAACATTAACCGTTGCGACCTTTCGGCGAAAGGATCGCCTACCAATTAATTATTTTTTTAACCTTTAACCCATTTTTAAAACAATGAACAACAATCATTCCGTTTCGATTCCTCCAGATGTTATTGCTCAGGCGTTGTCTCAAGCAGAAGCATTGCGTCAACTCCTTGCTCCTTACATCACACCACTCACGCCAACCCAACGGCATACCATCGCCAAAATGGGCGATAAAACTTTCGCCTTTGTCGAAAAAGCCTACGAGTTAGCACAGAGTAACCCCGAATTTGTTCCGCCCTTCCTTAATATGCCGGAATTTACAATTGATTTTTCGGATGCGAATAATCTTGAGCCGTTGTTTGTGGCGGTTGAACAACTCCGTTCCGGTGTTGACGATACCCAAATGCTCGCCGGAAGTGAAGCATACCACGCCGCCCTCGTTTATTACAATTCCGTCAAAGAAGCCGCAACACAAAATGTTGCAGGAGCCAAAGCGGTTTACGATGCTCTTCGAGTTCGTTTTCCGGGCAAAAAACGCCGCCCCGAACCGGAAGTAGTGGAGACTTGAAAACGTCGCAAAGCGGAATTATTGCTCAAAACGCTTGTAATTCCGCTTTTTAAGTCCAACGCCGGCTCAAAAAGACCCAACTTTGTGACTAAAAGACCCAACTTTGGGACTAAAAGACCCAAAGTTAGGACTAAAAGCCCCACAGTTGGGACTAAAAGACCCAACGTTGGGACTAAAAGACCCAAAGTTGGGACTAAAAGACCCAAAGTTGGGACTAAAAGACCCAAAGTTGGGACTAAAAGACCCAACATTGGGACAAAAAGATCCAACATTGGGACAAAAAGACCCAACATTGGGACAAAAAGACCCGGATTTAATGGAGAGTTGATAGTGGATAGTTTCGCAATGCGGAATTACAACAGTTTCGGCGAAATGCCGCCTACCTAACTATTAACTATAAACTATTCACTAACAACCAACCTCATTTTCACCTAATTTTTCCTAACAAAACAACCT
>JAISNF010000005.1 GCA_031276415.1 Planctomycetaceae bacterium | reverse complement strand
GGTTTATCCGTAGGTTGCGCTTCGCTACACCTACGGTTATGCATAATCACACCCCTGCGGGGTTAAGATTGATTTTTTCATTATGATAACTTGTTAAACGAATCTCCGTGAACGGGTACCAATTATTTAAGGTTAATGTTAAAAGATTGCCTTTTGATCTAAAATAATTAAAATTTTTTCTCCTCTGTGAACTCTGTGTTCTCTGTGGTTAAATAAAAAAACGGTTATTAGGAAGTTCGCATGTGGAATTTATTCCGAGAATCTTGTGAATTGCTTGTAAATTGCTCTTGCGTTGAAATGTAAATTTTGGCATTATACGCAACCGTTTTTAGACGGTGCCGTTTTCAAACGGCACCACCGTATCACCGATAATTTGCCAAACTTACTGAAAAACAAGGACATGCGACTTTCGTTGCGTACACTTCTTGCCTTCGAAGATCATATCTTCGATCAAGAACAACATCAACAACTTGAACGGCTTATCCCTAAACACGAAGCCGTATCAACCATGTTGAACCGAATCCGAAGTACTGTACGCAATCCCCGCCTCAGTGTACCAGGCTTGGTCGATCAACGCGAAGAACTTGATCCCAATCTCGTTGCCGAATATCTCGATCACCAAATGCCGGACGAAATTCAGGAACGTTTTGAAACATATTGCTTGTCCTCCGATAAATATCTCGCAGAAATCGCCGCCACACATCATATTTTGTCGAACGTTCTGGGAGAACCCGCCCGAACCAGCCGCGAATGCCGACAACATTGTTATGATATTTATCGCACACCGGTTGAGACGGGAATTTACAGCGAAAATTTTAATAGTGAAAATTTTAATAGTGAAAATTTCAGCGAAAATTTTAGCGAAAATTTCAACCTAAAACAGGGAAAAGAAAAAATAGAACCGGATTATTCTTTCGGTTCTTCCCGTAAACTTTCGCCCAATGATTACCCGACATCTTCTCAAAATACCGAAAATACCAAAATATTCCAAACAAACGAATCCGAAACAAATGAATTGAACGAATTAAAAGAGTTGAAGGAATTGAAAGAATTTCTTCGTTCGCCATTGTCCGCTTCAAATCGACCGGAATTGATTATATTTCCACAACAAACGGAAAACGGGAATCATTTATCCTCCCTCAATTTTGCGCCGTCTGATCCGTTTACGTCCGCAATTTCTCCACATTCTCCTTCGCAAAACAATAATTCAAATAATTCAAATAATTCAACACCGCAAACCGAAAATATTATCTCTTCGCCCGTTTCTTTGCCGGAATCCAAAAAATTCCAACCGCTTTTATGGGCTAAAACATTTTGGAATTGGTTGACTTCCGGTAAAACGGAAAAAAAGAAATTTGAGCAGAAAACTGAACAAGAAACAAAACGGGAAATAAAATGTGAGACAAAACAGGAGACAAAACAGGAGACAAAACAGGAGACAAAACAGCCCACAAAAAAACGAACAAAACAAATCAAAATCATTACGCCGAAAAATATTTCATTGCGGACATTGTTAATGATTTTCCTGTTGTGTTCTACCGGATGGTTGGGTTGGAATAAAATTCAGGAAAATTGGAAAAATACTCAGCCGAAAAATGAAACCGCTTCGGCAAATATTCAATCTGATTTGACGGTTGCGGCGGTTTCGGGTGTTGCGGAACCATCGCAGGAATTTAACACTCAAGAATCTAGCATTCAAGAAAAAACTCCAACAATATTGTCGGCAATATCGCCGACAGTATCGCCGGTTCCGCCTGTTAAAGTACGGGAAGAAGTTGCGGCAATAACAACTGCTGCAACATTGCAGGAACCGCCGAAAAATTCAACGTCAAATTCAACGGCAAATTCAACGCCGGTTGTTTCCTCATTTGCTTTCCCGTTGCCGGCATCACCGCAACAAGAACACGTTTTGCCAAATACGAATACGGCTGCGAATACTGTAAATACCGCTAATACCGCAAATACCGCAATAGAATCACCGAAAGAAACTTTTCCGTTGGTGCCGGTTACAGAATCGGCAAACACCGCCAATAAAGAAATCGAAGTAAAAACAAAAACAGAACCTCAACAACAATCCTTTGATTTAGCAACTTCGCCAACACCGCCAATTCCACCGGCAATTCTACCGGCAACTCCCATTTCCTCAGAATTATCCGCCTCAGAATTATCCGCTTCAGACCCTTTCGTCTCAGAAATTTCCGCATCGCCGGCATCAACGGCATCATCGGCATCAACGGTTGTTAAATTAAAATCAACAGAAATTCCGTTGTCCGAAAGGCAAACCGAAAAGCCAATGACGTTTGCCCCCAATCCGATACGGCATTCCCAAACGCTTGCAAAACAAACAGCAGCAACACAAACAGCAGTAATTACGGCAGAGAACGGACTTTCTTCTCCGTCTTCTCCACCTTCACCGTATTCTCCGTCTTCTTCGGTAAATTCTTTGACTCAAACTCAAACCATTGCGAAACCGGAATCAGTACCGGAATCAATACCGGAGTTAAAACCGGAATCGGAACCAAAACCGGAATTTAGAAATTCCACTGCTGTTGCTCCTGTTTCCAGAATAACTTCAACCAATTTTGAAACACCGATTCGCTCAAAACCTCTTTTGGTCGCAATACCGGAACGTAAACCTGAACAATTTGATGATCAATCGTTAATTGCTTTTCATTCGATTTCAGCACTGCCCAAACGAAAAGATTCCGCCTTGTTTTCGCCTGAATTTGTAGAACCCAAAACGGCACCAAAAATAGAACCGAAAATAGAACCAAAATCAGAACCCCAATGGCAGGAAAACACCGTTCCCGATTTGAAAGAACCGAAAAATTCCAATGTGTGGACGCCATCGGTTGTCAATCAGATTCCGCTTGAACAAACATTGGCTCAACCATTCGGGCAAACATTTGAACAACCGGCGAAACAACCGGCAGACCAACTAACAGAGCAACTAACAGAGCAACTAACAGAGCAAACACCGGAACAACCAAAAGAACTGTTTGCGGAACGGGCAAAATCAATTGAACGGCGTGATGAACGGTTTGAACCTATTCATTTGAATGAATTAACGGGGAATCAGCCGAAACCATTGATTGCGTTGGGCAACATAATTCCGATGGAATTTGCTTCTCCCGCAACAACCGCAACTTCAATAACTCCGACTCAACATGTTATTCCTGTCGGAGAAATTCGGGAGAAGCCGGATATTCCGCAACTGCCGGTTCTTGGACGGGTTCTTGCGGTGAAGGAACCGTGTATTGTTTTTTCGGCGTCCACAGCCAGTGATCAGTGGGAAATGAAAATGTTGCCGTTGCCGCTTCACGCCAACCAATATCTTTTGACGATTGCTCCTTTCCGTGCGGTTGTGGAATTAGAAGGTGGTTTTCAGGTGGAAATGATTGGCGATTCCAAATTTTGCCTGCTGGAACCGGATGAAAACGGAATTGCCGGTATTTTTATTGATTACGGACGTTTGGTGATTCGTCCGATTTTTTCCGAAAACAAAAACAATTCGTTATCGCTTCGGCTTCAAACGGAAAAAATTCAGGGAACAGTCCATTTGAGTAATTCGACGAGTTTTGTTTTTGTGGACACGTTTGCGGAAATTTTGGAAAATACGGCGAATGAATCGGTTCCTAATCGTCCGGTTCTTCCTCAAACGCGTCCGATTCTTGGTCTTATTCCTGATGTGAGCGGAAAAATTTCGTGGCAAGTTGGTCAAACATCGCTTACTGCGACCAGACAAGCGGGGGTGTTGTTGATTTCGGACAAGCCGGAACTTGGCAATATTCAGGGGTTACCGAATTGGTTAAATCCGTTGCCGTTACCGCCGGAAAGTGAGCAATTGGCAACGGTTTGCCATCGGATTTTCGGCAAGACCAACGGGAATTGTGAAGCGGCGTTGAATTTATTAATTCGGGAGCCGTCAATTATGGTTCGTTCATTTGGTTATCGTCTTTGGGGTGATCTTGGGCGGTTTGACATTCCTTTAAATTTCCTTTCCGAAGCCAAACCGGACGAAGAACAAATCCGGCAAATTCTCGTGTCCTATTTTCGCGAAGTAATGAAACGCGACGAAGAAACCGTCCAACGTCTTGCCGATGCGATTGAAAATGTTCGCCGTTAAATGAAAGGTAGGCGAGGTTTCAGGCGAAACATTGCCTACCTTGAAACTCTCAAATAAATTACCAATCCGCTTGGGAATTTTTAAAATTCGCTTGGGAATTTTTTAAAACCGCTTGGGAATTTTTAAAAACCGCTTGGGAATTTTTTAAAACTGCTTGGGAATTTTTTAAAACCGCTTGGGAATTTTTAAAAACCGCTTGGGAATTTTTAAAAACCGCTTAGGAATTTTTTAAAACCGCTTGGGGGAATTTGCAATCCGCTTAGGAATTTTTTAAAACCGCTTGGGGGAATTTGCAATTCGCTTGGGGGGATTTGCAATCCGCTCGTATTTTGCCCCTTTTGGGGCAATTCCAATGTAACGATGGGTTTTAACCCATCGGAATTGGGTTGAGAAACTCACCACTTTCCACTCCCAACTCTCCACTATTCCCTTTGCGGTTAAATAAAAG
>JAISNF010000325.1 GCA_031276415.1 Planctomycetaceae bacterium | reverse complement strand
CGGGTTCGGTTATTGGTTCAATATTTTCACGCCCGTCGTCAATGCTTGATCTTTTTTCGCTCAAACAACGTGCGCTCCGTGCCACTGACCGCCTTGCCAAACAAATCGCCGCAGAATTAGGCAACTTCTAATAACAGGCTTTTTATTTAAGTACAGTTTATTTAACCACAGAGAACACAGCGTTCACAGAAAAAAAGTGTCCGCAGATTACGCAGATATTCGCAGATGTTTTTTAAAATCATCTGCGACAATCTGCGGACACTTTTAAAAACGAGTCCGTGTTCGCAAGCGGAATTATTATTTTACGGTTACAATTCCGCAACGGTGAAAGAGTTACCATTTCAATTACCATTTTAATACGCCGCCGGTATCAGCACTGGTTGCAAGCGTTTTGTATTTCGCCAGATAACCCGTTTTGATTGTTGATTCGTGTAATGGAATTGATCGTGATTTTAATTCTTCGTCGGAGAGTTTGACGTTCAATGTTCGCATTGGAATATCAATTTCAATAATATCACCGTCACGCAAAAGTCCGATAGGTCCGCCAGCCGCCGCTTCCGGACTAACATGTCCAATACACGCTCCGGCAGTTCCGCCGCTAAAACGTCCGTCCGTAATTAACGCTACAGAATCATCAAGTTTTACGCCTTTAATTGCTGTTGTGGGACCGAGCATCTCCTGCATTCCGGGACCGCCTTTGGGACCTTCAAAACGGACAATCACCACATCACCGGCTTTCACTTTGCCGGACGTAATTCCGTCATAAGCCTCCGGTTCCGAATTGAAAATCACGGCAGGTCCCGTGTGTTTCAGCATGTTCGGCAACACCCCTGCCGTCTTGACCACCGAACCATTCGGAGCCAAATTGCCGTACAAAATCGCTAAACCACCGGTTTGCGAATATGCCTTGCCGCACGGTCGGATACAATCGTAAGGATCAAACGATAATTTCAAATCCGACACCCTCAACACCGTTTGTTTAACACTCATTCCCTTGTTCGTCCGATTACCGCCCGATGTTACGGCGTACATTTTTTGCGCTTCGCCCAACACTTTCGGGGAACGAAGATCGTATTCGTCAATAACTTTCCCCAATTTTTTACCGGAAACAGTGTGAACTTTTTCATTCAGTAAACCGGGACAACCACGCCGAATTTCGCCAAGAATCGTATAAATTCCGCCGGAATTGTGTACGTCCTCAATATGATAATCACAACTCGGCGACACTTTACAGATATTGGGCGTCTTTTCGCTCAATTCGTTGAACCGCTCCATCGAATAATGAAGCCCCGCTTCGTTCGCAACCGCCAGAAGATGCAAAACCGTATTCGTGCTTCCTCCCATCGCCAAATCAAGAATCATCGCATTGTCAACAGATTGTTGCGTAATAATATCGCGGGGCAGCAACTTATTTTTACCATCCTCCGACACCTGACACGCCGCAACAATTAATTTTGCCGCTTTTTTATACATAATTTTCCGGTATTGACTTGTTGCGAGAATTGTTCCGTTGCCGGGCAAAGCAATTCCAATTGCTTCACAAAGACAGTTCATACTGTTCGCTGTGAACATTCCGCTGCACGAACCGCAAGTCGGACAACTTCGGCGTTCAACATCGGCGAGTTCCGTTTCGGAAAGTTGACCGTTAATCTTGGCAGCGGCTTTGGAAAAAACAGAAATTAAATCAAGAGGTTTGCCGTTTTCGGTGCGACCGGCTTCCATCGGACCGCCGCTGGCAAAAATCGTTGGAATATTACATCGGACGGCAGCCATTAACATTCCGGGCGTTACTTTGTCGCAGTTCGGAATACAAATCATTCCGTCAAATTGATGAGCCTGAAGCATTGTTTCAACGGAATCGGCGATAATTTCACGCGATGCCAATGAGTATTTCATACCGTTATGTCCCATTGCAATTCCGTCACAAACACCAATCGTGTTGAAAATAAACGGAACTCCGCCCGCTTCGGCAACACATTTCTTAACATATTGAGCGACATCATTTAGATGAACATGTCCGGGAATAATATCAACATGGGAACTAACGATAGCAATAAACGGTTTGCCGAAATCTTTTTCATCAATTCCGCAGGCTCGTAACAAACTTCGATGCGGCGCACGTGCATCGCCTTTTTTAACAGTATCGGAACGCATAGTTTTTTCTTTTTTGGTTGGGGTTTCTGTGTTTTGGGTAGTTAAGGACAGAGGGTTTCTACGGTGAGCGGGGCAATTTTCTGTTTATTCAAACATTTAACCGCTTAGATCGAGTGAATTTCCGGTTTGTCCTGAGATATCGGGGACTTTGTGATCTTTTTCTTCGTTAGGTTTATTGGGGCGGTTTATCCAACGCCACGCCTGACGACCATCGGCATCACGATCTCCGGAGGCGGCTTCACCTTCTTTATCATCGCCGCTAATTCCTTGTGCTTGTGCTGCTCGTTCCTGACTTTCTGCTATTCGTTCATGATTTTTTACATCTTGAGCCACACTTGGCATAACCGGATTAAGATTACCAATACTCATTGTATTTGTTTTTTGTTAGAGATTTATTGTGCTGTTTTGCAACACAAATTTTATCGTGCATTTTACCGTTGCAATGATCTATTAAAACGGCTTTGCGAAAAAACATAATTTTATTGTAGATTATTTTTTCGGCAAAGAAAATAGGTTAGGAATTTTTTTCAACAAATTCTATTCATTCCTTAAAAAGTTACATTGGCATACTTACCGACGTGTCTGTCTATTTTGTAATTGTTCAAGTAACGTAAAATGATGTGTTTCCTCCGCCCGGATCGGACGGACATTGAAATGTTGAAATTGGCTGTGAACCGATCATGATACCGGAACCGCCCGTTGCGTTAACCACCCAAATCCATTGACATCCGCTGATTACGCTGATTTTCGCAGATGGACGTAAAAAACAATCTGCGTCTATCTGCGTAATCTGCGGACAATTTTCTTTTCCTTCTCTGTGTTTCCTTGTGTTAAAAAGTTTGGCGGATAATGTATTTTCCTTGATCAAGTTCGTATTCGTCGTGGCTGGAAGAATAATCGCTGAGGAGTTCTTGGGGATTCCGAAAAAAACGTTTCAATTCACGGATCGTTACAGCATCCGGCACCGCATCAGAACGTTTGGTATGAGAAGAAATCATTAAAATAAGATAACGCCCTTTGTTTTCGTACTGAATTGAAAACAATCCGTCCGCATCTGTCCGTTGAAACATCCCGCCAATTTCTTTAATCTGTTGAATACTGTCCTCTGTTGCAGGATGATGGTTGTCGTCAGGACGAAGACCACTACCGGAAATCGGAAACGTCGGTATCCGATCCAACGGCAAAAGCATGACAACAGCATCCGCATCAGGAATCCGCTCACCATCAAATCCCCGATAATATAATTTTCCCGTAACAACATTTTCCTCCGATAAAACCGGTTTTGCCGAATTATTGTTTTCTGAAATATTTTTGCGAACACTATTAATAAACAAACAAAGACTAAAACCGCCAACAAGTCCAAAAAGGAACACAATAATAAGCCACGTGCGAAACAATAACCATGTTTCGTGTTGACGAATTGCCATTGCCGCCGTTTCATTATTTGTGTTGGCAGGCGGCGAAACCGGTTTTGCTGTGTGCGGTTGTTCTGTTACAACATTATTCTCTTTTGATTGGGTTGTCCAAAACTCTTTAATCCAACGATCCACATCTTCCGTATCCAATTCTTCCAAAGAAAAATTCGGTTCTTCATCAATTTCTTCATACTTTTTTTCGGGAACCGTTTTTGATAACGGTAATTTAGCAGATTGTTGTACGGATTGCTGAGCAGATAATTTGGCGGATTGTTGAGTGGATTGTTGCAACGGCAAATTGCCGGTTGTTTTCACATTTTTTTCCGCAAGACGTTTCTGTTTTAGAAACTGATAAAGAGTTTCGGCTTGAGCAACTGATTGGGCGGGAACAGTCAAACGTTCACCGCATTGCGGACACACGACAATTTGACCTGCCCTTTGTGCCCCGATTTGGATCATCTGGTTGCAACTTTTACAAAAAAAACGAATCGGCATTAAGTCTGGAATTCTGGCAGCAGTTATTCTGTTTTACGGTAAACAGCCGGTTTAACGTATGTCCATTTTGTTTGGTCACGTCCCAATGTTTCCGAATGACCAATCAGAAGATAACCGCCGTTGACCGTTTGTTGATACATTCGATTAACAAGATCAATCTTCGTTTGTGAGTCAAAATAAATCATGACATTGCGGCACCAAATACAGTCGAACTGTTTTTTGAAAGGCAATGTCTTATTCATCAGATTGAAGCGGCGAATAGTTACTTCTTTTTTAACCTGTTCGGTAACCGCAAAACCTTCCGGTGTTTTTCTGAAATATTTATTGATAATTGCCGGAGAAACTCCTTGCAATCGTGTTGCATCGTAAACACCCTTCTTGGCAGCAATCAACGCTTTTTCGGAAACATCGGTCGCCAAAAGACCACAATCCCAATTTTTATAATCGGCACCGAAAAATTCCAAAAGTGTTATGATCAACGTGTAAGGTTCTTCACCGCTGGATGCGGCAGCACACCAAATCCGTAAATCATTGTTCCGGTTTTTTTTATGCTCCTCTTTCATCCACGGCAAAATATCACTCTTAAAAAAATCAAAATGTTCCGGTTCACGAAAGAAAAAAGTGTGATTTGTTGTAATTTGATTCGCCAGTTCACTAATTGCCGCATCGGTTTTATCCGCAATAAGACTGTCGTAATATTGTTTGAATGTCTTAAAATTACGCTGACGCAATATTTTTTGAAGACGTCCGACAACCAAACTCTTTTTTTGATCAGAAAGCGTAATACCAAAACGGTTATACACCAGATCGCGGATCAAATGAAATTCCGCATCGGTAATCGGCATCATTTCCGAACGTACAATCTGTTCATCTATCGGATTCATCGAATCATTCACAACTTTTGTGTGAGTATAGACTTAAATAAAAAGCAATATATCAAAACTCCACCCGTTAAAAATATATCATAATCATATACCACTTGCCGAAAAATTCAAGTATCCGACAAGTATCCGAAAAATATCCGAAAAAATTTTTAGGAAATTTAGGAAAAAGGCATTTATTCGTTTGATCTTCTTGTCAAATCAATACTTTGTCCAATCAACACTTTGTCAGATCAGCACACCAGGAATCCACGATAAAAGGAATGTTAGCGTTACGATCTATATGTTCCAGAGCGTCCAATGTTCGTTCTAAACGTTTGGCGTAATGTTGGGCGTTGTTTTCGTGGCGTTCTTGCGTGGCGGCGGTTTCTTCTTTTTGGCGGGGAGTTTCGGCTTTTTTCATTTTTTCCCGAAAAAAATCAATTGCCAAATTAAAAGTCAATCGAAGCCGCCGCCGGCGTAATGGTGCCTCTTTGCCGACTTTTTCGATAAATTCATTCAATTTTGCGGCTAAGGCAACGGAATTTAAACGATGTTGAGACAGTGCGGTGTTCAGTTCGTTTCGGATAATTTCAATATCGTCATCGAAAAAATCTTTTGCCTGATCAAAACTTCCGCCGGAACGCCGGGCTAAGGTGAGGGATTGTTCCAAAGTTACGGCAATACCTTGTTCCATCAAAAGCGTACCGAGAATTTGCGGCGGCAAGGGCGCAAAACGAATAATTTGACAACGGCTGCGAATTGTGGGAAGTTGTTTTGCGGTTGAAGTTCCGATCAAAATGAGCAAAGAATCAGCCGGCGGTTCTTCCAATGTCTTGAGCAATGCGTTTGCGCCTTCGGCGTTGAGAAAATCGGCATCGTCAATAATGGCAACTTTGTGATGACCGAGAAACGGAGTTCGTGAGATGTTGTAGCACAAACCGGAATGACCGCGATGTTCTTTATCGCCGATCAACAATTCCAGAGGCAACGATGATTTGTCGAGTGGTTTGGAAACGTAATATAAATCGGGATGTGGTGAAATAAAATTTTCGGTGATTATTTCTTTTTCTTTGCCGGAATTTTTACCGGAATCTTTGCCGGAGGTTTTATCGGATTTACTTTTTTTGGATTTTTTTTCATTTTCCGGCGAGGGCGATTTTAATAATTCGGAAGTTTTGGAGCGTTCGGAATTTTCGATCTTATCCGCACTTTTATTAGCACTGTTGTCAGCACTGTTATTAACACTGTTATCTGCGCTGCCAAACAACCTGCAAGAATCACAAACACCGCACGGATCAAGACTATTATTGCCGTTTCCTTTACAAAGAAATCCTTTTGCGAGAGCGATGGCGAATTTACGTTTTCCGATACCGGAAAGTCCGACAAAAAGAAAACTTCCCGCCAATCGTCCGCGTTGTTGTGCCCGCAAAAACCGTTGAAAAACGGCATCGTGTCCCTTAATTCCCTGCCAAGCCATGATAATTAAAAAATCAAAACTAAAGATTATTATTGATTATTATTGTAATTTTGAGTTGCCCCTGAGTTGCCCCAAACGCCCCCGCTCCGCAACATAATTCCGCTCTATCATAACATATAATTTACATAAAGGAACTTCCAATAATTAGTTTTTTTATTAACCACAGAGAACACAGAGAAAATTGTTAAATAGAAATTAAATTTTATTTTTAATTTACTATTATTATTTCCAATTAGAAATAAAATTAGTAACCGTTCACGAAATTTTAAGCGTTAGGGTGTAGGCAATAGTTTTTTGTAACTATTACATTAGAATATTTATTTTATAACCTAACCTCATTTTCACCTAATTTTTCTTAACTTAACAACCTCAGTAGCAAAAAATCTGAGGTTGTTTTGTTAAGAAAAATTAGGTTGAAATGAGGTTATCGAAAATGAACACGAAACCATTGAGGCAATTCTACGGAATAGTTATCAATTCAGCCGTGAACGGTTAGCATGATTTTTTAAATAAAAGACACAAAAATTCTATTCTTATAAAACCGAATTTTAAAGTGCAATGAGTATATCAACCACAGAGAAAAGAAAATAAGAAAAGAAAATAGTCCGCAGAGAACGCTGACTGCTTTAAAATATGTTCGCAGATTACGCAGATTATGTTGTATTTTAAAAATCATCTGCGATAATCTGGGCGTGATCTGCGGACAATTTTGTATTTAAAAAATTTTTCCTCTCAGTGAACTCTGTGTTCTCTGTATTTTTAAAAAGTAAATTTAAATTTTTGAGAAAACTTATGAAAACGAGATTTTTTGATCGGTTTATTCCGTTTATTCAGCCGGAATTTTTTTATTGGGTGGGGATTTCTTTTTTTTCGACATTTTTTCTTCTTACCGGACAGGCGGAAGAACCCAAAGAACCAAAACGTCTTTTTATTGGAACCTATACCGGTGAAAACGGCAGTCAAGGAATTTATACATGCCAATTTGATTCTATCAAAGGCGTTTTTACAAAACCGGAATTGGCGGCGAAATGCGAACATCCTTCTTTTTTGGCGATTCATCCGTCACGCCCGTTGCTTTATGCGGTTTTGGAAGAGCGTTCCCAATCGGCGTTGTACGTCTTTACTTATCAGAAATCGACCGGCAAATTAACTTTGCTGGACGAAAAGGAAATTCCGGGTCGCTCTTCGTGTCATCTTTGCCTTTGCCGAACACAAGATTCTGATTCTGATTCTGAATTTCCAGCCGAATCTGTTGTTGTTGCCAATTATACTTCGGGCAATATCGTTTCATTTCCGATTCTTGCCGACGGAAAAATCGGTAATCTTGCAACAAACTATCAGCACACCGGAAGCGGAGTTAATAGTGTACGCCAAAAAACGCCGCATCCTCATGCCGTTTATTTTGATGCCGAAAGTAAAACGATTGCGGTGCCGGATTTAGGAATTGATCGGGTTTTGTACTATGATATTGACACGAAGACAGCGAAACTGACTCCCAAACCGATTCCGAAACCGACTCCCAAAGAAAATCAATTATCTTTGGTGCTTCCGTCTGGCGGCGGACCGCGGCATCTTGCCGTTTCAAAGGACAAGCGGTTTACTTATGTCAACAACGAATTAAGTTCAACAGTTTGCGTTTTTGAAATGGGAGGCAGAACGCTGATTCAAGAGATTTCGACATTACCGGAGGGCGTGATTGTGTCGAACAATTCTACTGCGGAGATAGAGATTTCCTCATCGGGGCGATTTTTGTATGTTTCCAATCGGGGCGATGATTCTATTGCGGTTTTTTCTGTTGAACCGCAAAACGGGTGGATTTCACGTATTCAAAATATTTCAAGCGGCGGCAAACATCCGCGTTTTTTTGCCTTAGACCCAACCGGTTGTTTTCTGCTGTCCTGTAACATGGAGACGAACAACATTGAGGTGTTGGGCGTTCACCCTGAAACGGGCATCTTGACGCCAACTCAATCAAGAATCAATATTTTTCGACCGGTTTGTATTGTGTTTGCTCCGTGAACCGGTCGGCGTTTTGCTGCAATCAATATTAGTAATTTCCAATATTTATTTAACCACAAATTATTTAACCACAGAGAACACAGAGGACACTGAGAAGAAAAATTGGGTTTTTATCTCACAATATAATTTATCTCGCAATATAAATTGATAATTGATTCAAATTGCCCTATCGGGGCATTGCCAATGTAGTCGGCGGTTTTAACCGCCGGAACATTGATTATTCCAATTAAAAATTCCTCTGCGTAATCTGCGGACGCATTTTGGGGTAGTATGAATTACAGAGTTTGTTTTTTATATGGACAAGATATTTTTAGACAGAATTTCGGCGAATGTTCGGGAGACGCGGGATCGGATGGAGGAGGCTGCACGAAAAAGTGGTCGTCATGGTTCTGATGTTACTCTTGTTGCGGTCAGTAAATACGTAGCGACCGGAGATGAAATGATTGATGCGTTGGTTGCTGCGGGGTGTGTTGATCTTGGAGAAGCGAGACCGCAATTACTTCGGGAAAAGGCGGAATATTATACATCTTATCCTATTCGTTGGCATTTGATTGGTTCTCTTCAGCGCAACAAAATTCGTAAAATTATTTCCAAAACAAATTTGATTCATTCATTGGATTCTGTCCGTTTGGCTGAGGCGATTAACCGGATTGTTCAAGAGGAACACGATGCCGGTACGATTCCGCAAAATGTTAAACCGGTACATTGTCTTATTGAGGTAGCGATTTCCGGTGATGCGGGCAAACACGGTTTTGCGCCGCAAGAAATTTCCGAATCATTGGAGCGATTGGGCGGTTTGGAAAACATTGTTATTGACGGTTTCATGTGTATGTCAGGTCTTGAATCGGACGAGTACGAAACGCGTTGTGAATTTGCCGCAGTTCGTCAACTTGCCGAATCGTTCCGCGAACACGGAACTCCGCCCAACATCAAACCGGAAATCCTATCAATGGGAATGAGTAACGATTTTGAGATAGCCATTGAGGAAGGAGCAACCTTAGTACGAATCGGTTCCCGACTTTACCAATGAAACAAAACCAATGAAACAAAATCATAAAGGAAACTTCTAAAAAAACGGGTACCCATTCATGGAGATTCGTTTAACAAGTTATCATAATGAAAAATCCTCAACTGTACTAGAAACGCAATACATTGCGCCTTTACGATTTAAACCTATTACCGTGAATAATTACAAAAAACGGTTATTAGAAGTTGCCATTAGTCACCTATTTCTATTGAAATAAAATTCGATATAATACGTTTTCGTGTTGAAGTTTTAACTTCTTGTACGGTAGCCTTGTTAGGCTGCAAAATATTGGCGACCAGTTTATTAACCCGAAATGGTTGCCTGTGGAAAAAACCAAAGGAGAATATATTATGGTAATGAAAAAATTTCTCAACAACCCCGAACAAATTACAACAGAACTCCTTGAAGGATATGTACTCGCTTATCCTAAAATAGTTCGGCTTGTTTCTGAAAAAATAGTTGTTCGGACAACCCCCAAATCAAAAGATAAAGTCGCAATAATCACAATGGGCGGCTCCGGTCATGAACCGGCATTGAGCGGTTATGTCGGTGAAGGAATGTTGGATGCGTCGGTAGTTGGCGATGTTTTTGCCGCTCCGGGCGGTCCCAAAGTATTGGAAGCGTTGCGACTGTTCAAAGATCATCCCGGAATTTTGCTCGTAATTCTCAATCACGCCGGCGATGTGATGAATGGTAATCTGGCTTACAATATGGCGGTTAAAGAAGGAATTAACGTAAAGAAAATTCTGACGGCAGAAGATATTGCGCCGGGTATTGATGCGCCGACAGAAGATCGGCGCGGTCTTGGCGGTTGCGTTCCGTTGTTTAAAATCGCAGGAGCAGCCGCCGAAGAAGGGAAAAATCTTGATGAGGTTTTTGCCGTTACAGAAAAATTCAACCAAACAATGGCAACTCTCGCCGTAACAATGAAAACCGCAACCCACCCGCAATCCGGTCAATATATTTCGGAACTTCCCGATGATATGATGGAAATCGGTATGGGACAACACGGCGAAGGCGGCGGAACCGGACCACAAAAAATTCTAACCGCCGATGCAACCGCCGAAATTATGGTGCGAAAACTCATCGCCGCAACAAAACTCAAAAAAGGTGATAAAGCAACATTAATCATCAACGGCTCCGGCGCAACAACCCTCATGGAACAATTTCTGGTGTTTCGCAAGGCTCACCATATTTTGACGGAACAAGGAATTGAAGTAATTGATGGACGTTGCGAAGAAATTCTGACCGTTCAGGAAGCCGCAGGATTTCAAATGTTCCTTGCCAAATTGGACAACGAAACCCAACACTATTTCGAGGCTCCCAGCAATGCCCCTTATTGGGTAACACGCTGATCGAAAATTAGTACACTCGAACAGTTCACTTGATGTTCACTCAATGTTCACTTGAAAATTATTTGCCGGTTCTTTTGGAATTGGAAAATTTATTGATTTATCGAGTAAATCATTCACGTACAAATATTGTTCAACATCAATTTTACGTGAATGATTATTACAAATAATCAAATAACAAATTGTTCAGGTTATTATGTTACTGAATTTTAAAAAACGATTTATTATATTTTTTCCTGAACATTATTTATAATACTTTACTAACAAATGTTGAGCCGTAAATGTTTTTGCGGTTTTTAATCTGTTTTAACCCCAAAAGGAACTTTGAAAATGAAACTAAATCATTTTTCTTCCCGTCGTGATTTTTTGAAGAGCAGTGCAGTTGCTGCAACAACAATTGCCGGAATATCCGCATCGCAACCGCCGGTTCATGCTGCGGAAAATAATGTAATTAAAATCGGCTTGGTTGGAGCCGGAGGTCGCGGACGCGGAGCGGTGATCAACGCTCTTTCTGCTGATCCCAACACGCGGCTGGTTGCACTTTGCGACGCTTTTCCCGAACGCGCCGCCGATGCTCTTACCGCTTTGAAAAAAAATGAAACGTTTGCCTCACGTATTGACGCAACACCGGAAACAACTTTTGACGGTCTTGAATCGTACAAAAAAGTGATTGATCTTTGCGATGTTGTCTTGCTTTGTGAAGCCACACACTTTCGCCCTCTTTCACTTCGTTACGCAATTGAGAAAGGGAAACATGTTTTCTGTGAAAAACCGGTTGCTGTGGACGGAGCCGGAATCAAAAGTGTTTTGGAAACCGCTCAATTGGCAAAAGAAAAGAAACTAAATATTGTTTCAGGTCTTTGCTGGCGTTACGATTTGAATGTTCAGGACATGATGAAACGGGTTTTGGACGGAGCAATCGGCGACATACTTTCTGTGCGGGAAACATATCTGACGGGTATTTTGTGGACGCGTTCCCGTCAGCCCAATGATACGGAAATGATGGCGCAGGTTCGGAATTGGTACAATTTCACATGGCTTTCCGGCGATTACAATGTCGAACAACATATTCACAGTCTTGACAAGGCGATGTGGACTTATGGCGATAATCCGCCGAAATACGCTTACGGAATTGGAGCCAGAATGGCACGAACCGCTCAGCCGGCTTACGGTGATATTTACGATGGAATGGGTGTTGTCTATGAATATGAAGACGGCAGAACGATTTATGCTTTCAGCCGTCAACAGTCAAAATGTTTCAATGAAACCGACGATCATCTTCTCGGAACCAAAGGACGGGCAACAATTCTCAAAGGTGTTATTACCGGTGCGAATGAATATACGCAGAAAAAAGTTCCAAGCGATATGTACAAACTTGAACATGAAGCGTTGTACAAAGCAATTCGCAGCGGCGGTGAAACGTACATTAATAACGGCGAATATATGGCGAAAAGTACCATGCTTGCGATTTTTGGACGTTTAGCGTGTTACACCGGTAAACGCCTGACGTGGGATGAAGCCCTTAATATGGAACTTCCGACCAAGCCAAGCGGTTACACTTGGGACGCAACACCGCCGACATTGCCGGACGATAATGGACGTTACAAAATCGAAGTTCCGGGTTTGGGACTGGTTTATCACCAAGTTGTCCGATAATTATTCGATAAGAAACTTGTAAAAACTTGTCCGCAGATTGCGCAGATGATCGCAGATAAAAAAATGTGTCCGCAGATAAACGCTGACGATTTTAAAATAATTTGCGATAATCAGCGTCATTTGCGGACAATTATTTGCAAATGGTTACAGAAAATAAACTGTTACTACAAATTCCCAATACTTTTCTTCAATATTTTCATGAAAGAACAGAGAAAAAAACTGAGAAAAAAAAATCTTCGCAATCAGGAAGAAACATTTTTTGAAATCGACAACGATAATCAAGGAATTTTTGTTTCTCCTGAATCTCAACCTGCATCCAAACCCGTGTCGCAATCAACAAAATTGCAACCGACAAAATTACAACATGCAAAACCGCAATCAACAGGAAAACCCAAAAATCGTTCCGGTAATTCTATTGGCAGTGAACCTGCTTCCAAAGAACCGGTCGGTTTGCGAATTATTGGCGGTCGGTTTCGCGGCAGCAAGTTACAATATATTGGCGACAACCGTGTTCGCCCCATGAAAGATCGGGTTCGGGAAGCGGTGTTCAATTTGATTGGTACGGAAGTTCGCGGGCGGCATGTTATTGATCTTTTCGCCGGAACCGGAGCATTGACAATTGAAGCAATCAGCCGCGGCGCAGTTTCGGCTACCGTAATTGAACTCCATTTTCCAACCGCAACATTATTACGGCAGAATCTTGAATCATTGGGATTACTAAACGTTTGCGATTTACGAAAAACCGACGCTTTTTTCTGGGCAAAAAATCAGGAAGAACATCCGCATACAAATAATACGTGTACGGATAATATGTTTACAGATACAAATAAAAGGTCTTGGCTTGTATTTTGTTCGCCGCCTTATGATTTTTATGTCAACCGTCAAACAGAAATACTCGAAATGCTTCAACATCTTTTAGATTCCGCACCAACAGGTTCGTTATTTGTTATTGAATCGGATAATCGGTTTAATTTTGATATTCTTCCTGTTAAACCGTTGCCCAATAAAATTAAGTCGTATCCTCCGGCTGAAATTGCCATCTTCACCCATTGACCCCAATATTTGTGCTATCGTCAAATTCGTTACAAAGTAACCGTCTAGTTTCTTAATCGCAAGAATTATCCGCAGATAACGCTGATAATCACGGATACCGTTTGAAATACTGCATCGAAATACCGTAAATTACAGGAATAGGACGGACAATAGCACATTATCGAAGGGCACATCATCGAAGGCACATTATCGAATCACTAAATCACCAAGTTGGACTCCGGCAAAACGAGCAATAAAAGGACATTTCGCTTTGAAAAAATAATAAACCGTTTGCGGTAAATCGTTGCGGTTGTATTCGATTAGAGTTTCATAATTTGCCAACCCTTTGGCGATAATCAAATCCGCTTGTTTGAATTTTGCCTGAAATTCAGAACCGCATTGCTCCAATATTGTTCCGACAGCATCATTGCCGTTGTCAATAACCGTAACCGATTGTTCGAGACCGACCTGGCGAACATCCGTCCATGTTACATCATTTAACACCGCCGCACCGCGAACAACCGCCGTTATGTTAAGTTTTGGCTGAAACCGTTGAAGTTCTTCCATCAACAGTTGATCGCAAACAATTTCACCGCAATTGTCCAAAAGATACAAAACGTTTCGGGAATGAGATATTGATTCAATAAACGATTCAATATCTCCGTTAATTGGTTGTTTGAGAGCAGCCTCAATTGTTTCCAACACCATCGTTTCACTCCAATCGCCGCGAACCGCATAATCAATAGAATTTCCGGCGATAGCGAGTTGAATTGCCATTTTAAGCGGATGTTCCGCATCCCGAATTTTTTGGCGAAGCGGTTCCCGAACAGAAAGCATGAGATTGTTAAATTCTTGTTTCGGCACGGAATAAGGATCGGCATTGCCGGTTTCATCACGAACAATTCGCTGTATTTCTTGAGCAACAAGCGGCGGAATTGTTGTAAAACCTTTATTATGAACGAGTTCAAGAGTTCGTTTCAACACAGCAGTATGCCGTAACTCATCGCAACACGCAAATCGCGCCGCTTCAAGAGATTGACGGGTCAGGCAAATAATACAGTCAAGTGAAATCGGCATTGGCTCAAATTAAATAATGTAAAAAATTTCTAACGTAAAAATTTTCGTAATATTACAAAAATTCAGGTCATTAATTACCTTCCGATAATCTTAAAAATCATAATCTTTCAAAAAGAAAAATCATTTACACTTCGCAATTTAACACACATCGCCCCAATGGTCAACTGTTTTTTTTATTTAAGCACAGATTACGCAGATAATCGCAGATAATTTTAAAAAACATCTGCGACAATCCGCTTAATCTGCGGACAGTTCTTTAATATCTGCGAAATCTGCGGACAGTTTTTTGTTTCTGTGGTTAAGAAAATAGGCTGTTACCTCTTGATTTTTAATCGTAAACAAATTAAAAAAAAGAAACCGATTTTTATTTAACCACAGAGAACACTGAGAGCACAGAGAAGAAAGAATTTATATTTATTCAGTAATGTCTCGGTTTAGTAGAAATTTCGTAATATTTCCTAAGTCCCGCAGGGACGGGATTATGCATAACCGTAGGTGTAGCGCAGCGGAACCTACGGAAAACATCTGATAACACCAAACAAAGCCCCGCATGGGGCGAGATTAT
>JAISNF010000296.1 GCA_031276415.1 Planctomycetaceae bacterium | reverse complement strand
TGGAATCAAAACGTTATTTCATTTTATAATTGACTTTTGATCTAAAATAATTAAAAAAATTTTGTAATCATTATGATAACTTGTTAAACGAATCTCCGTGAACGGGTACGAAGTTTTTTTTGTTAAATATCTTTTATTTCTAAGTTTGTTCTCTATAATACAAAAACTTTGTTCATTTTAAATAATTATTAGTCATCAATATCAGATTATGCTTCGAACAGACGAAATTCTTTCAACAATCCGAATGCTTCATGATGAGCATTTGGATGTTCGCGCCGTAACTCTTGCACTCAATCTAAATGATTGTGCCGCTATTAACGCCGATCAACTTTGCCGAAAAGTCTATAATAAAATTACGGATTACGCCCGTAATCTTGTTGTTATTTGTGATGAAATCGGTGAAAAATACGGTATTCCTGTTAGGAACAAACGGCTCGCCATTTCTCCGGCTGCTTCCATTCTTGCGGGACATGGTCGCCATGCCGCATTGCAACTCGCTCAAATATTGGACAAAGCCGCTGCCGAATGTCGTGTTGATTTTGTGGGCGGTTTTTCCGCTTTGGTTCAAAAAGGAATTTCCGCTGGTGCCCAAATTGTTTTGGATTCACTGCCGGAAGTTCTCTCTAAAACGGAACGCGTTTGTGCGTCAATCAATGTCGCCTCGCGCAAAGCCGGAATCAATATGAACGCCATCAGCCAACTCGGAAATCTCATTCCGGCTATCGCCAAAGCAACCGATAAACAACAAGGTTTTGGAGCCGCAAAACTGGTTGTTTTTGCCAATATTCCCGAAGATAATCCGTTCATGGCGGGAGCGTACATGGGAGCCGGCGAACCCGAAGCAACAATCAATATTGGAGTTAGCGGTCCCGGTGTGGTCGATTCCGGTTTGCGTCGCCGTATCGAAGCCGCTAAAATTAACGGCAAAAAATTAACTCTCGGCGATCTGGCTGAAGAAATCAAAATTACCAGTTTTCGCGTAACCCGTGTTGGTGAACTAATTGGTCGCGAAGTGGCGGAACGCCTAAACATAGAATTTGGGATCGTTGATCTTTCACTCGCCCCAACTCCAACCGTTGGCGATAGTATCGGCGAAATTCTGAAAACGTTGGGTATTGCTCAAATTGGTGCGCCGGGTTCGACGGCGGCAATTGCTCTGTTGAATGACGCTGTGAAGAAAGGCGGACTTTTTGCGTCAAGTTCTGTTGGCGGTTTGAGCGGGGCGTTCATTCCGGTTTCCGAAGATTCCTGTTTAGCCGATGCTGTTGCTCAAGGACATTTGAGTCTTGAAAAACTCGAAGCAATGACCGCAGTTTGCAGTGTTGGTCTTGACATGATTTTGATTCCGGGCGACACTCCGCCGGAAACAATTGCCGCCTTGATTGCCGATGAAATGGCAATTGGAGTTATTAACAATAAAACCACTGCCGCACGATTAATTCCGGTTCCCGGAGCCAAAGCGGGTGATCAAATTAGTTTTGGAGGTCTTTTCGGAGCCTCGCCGGTGTTGGAAGTTCGGAATATCGGAGCAAGCAGCGAATTTGTCCATTTCGGCGGAAGAATTCCCGCTCCGCTCCAATCACTCGGAAACTAATAATCAATTCAATAATCAATTCACGGAATATCTAAAAACCACAAATTTGTTTTTATTAACCACAGAGAACACAGAGAGCACAGAGAAGAAAAATAAAATTGTCCGCTGATTACGCAGATTGTCGCAGATGATTTTTAAAATTGTCCGCAGATTACGCAGATATTCGCAGATGATTTTAAAATATAAAATAACGAAAATATGAAATAAAAATAATGTTAAAGTTAAAAAGTTTTGTCTATTTTGTTGTTTCGTATTATCAAAAAATAATCTGCGATAATCAGCGTAATCTGCGGATGTTTTTTTTTGTGGTTAAATAAAAAAACCGGTTATTAGAAGTTACCCTCAATAATTACTTTATTTTCAACACTTAAATTATGTCTTCTTATTTAACAGTTTGCGAATTGGCGGCGCGGTCGGCGGGTGAAATTCTTCGGACAATGTTTGGCAAGATTCATGTCCGGCATAAAAAGAACAGATTTGATCTTGTTACGGAAGCGGATGTTGCGGCTCAAAAAGTGATTGAGCAAACGATTTTCGAACATTTTCCGCAACACCGTTTTCTTGGCGAAGAAACAACCGCCGGACTTTTTAACACTCCAAATGTTAAAATACCAAACCTTAAAACGCCAAACGAATCTACGAAATCGACAACAGATAAATCCGGTCATTGCCAATCCAATGATTCTCAATCCGGTGATTCTCAATATTGTTGGATTGTTGATCCGTTGGACGGTACGACCAATTATGTTCATGGTTTGCCGTTATTCTGTACGTCAATTGCCTTGCTTTGTGAAGACCGAGTGATTTGTGCGGTTATTTACAATCCCATGATGGAGGAATTTTATTCGGCGGAAAAGGGGCAAGGAGTTTTTTTGAATGGCGAGCCGATTCATGTTAGTTTACGTGAAACATTGGAGGAATCGCTTGTTTCGGTTAGTTTTCCGACGATGACACAGGCGAATGATCCTGATTTACGAACATTTTTGCAAGCGGTTACGGTTTGTCAGGCGATTCGGCGGACGGGTTCAACGGCGTTAAATTTAGCGTTTGTTGCGGCGGGGCGGCTTGATGCGAGTTGGTCGTTCCAATGTCATCCGTGGGACATGTCTGCCGGATCGCTTCTTGTTGAGGAAGCGGGTGGAGTTGTAACTCAGCCCAACGGTTCGCCAATCACATTCGATGACCCTTCCCCAGTTTGTGCCGTCGCCAACAAAACCCTGCACACAGAACTCATGAAATTAATCAATAATAATACGTAACAACTCAAAGAACATCAACAAAAATCATCCGCAAATAACGCTGATTATCTGCGTTCATCAGTGAAATTTGCGGACTCGTTTATCGGCGTTTTCTGCGGACTCATTTTTGAGAATTCGTTTTTAAGAACTCATTTTTTTAACGTCCTAAAACCCAGTGGATCATTTCTTTGATTTTGATTTTTCCTTCGTCACAAACTTGCGCAACAGTTTTTGTTGGATCTTTAACAAACGGTTGACCAAGTAATGTGCGTTCGGCAAAGAAAGATTGCATTTTACCATCAACGATTTTTTTGATGATGTTTGCCGGTTTATTGGCGTTTTGTGCTTTGACTTGTTCGAGAATAATGTTGCGTTCCCTTTCGACAATCGCCGGACTAATGTCTTTCTCATTTAAAGCCTGCGGTCGCATCGACGCAACATGCATTGCAATGTCCTTGCCAAGATCAACATTTGTTCCTTCAATCGGAAGCAAAACACCAACCGCAGCATTGTGGTGAAGGTAAGCACCACAATAACCCTTGATTCGGACAATCCGCGTAAGCCGAAACACCTCACGGATTTTGTTGACCAAATCATCATGAAACTGTTTGATCGTTACACCCGATTTGCCCGGAAACGGTTGAGCAAAAATGTCTGCGGCAGTTATGGCACCAGGACCGGTGGCGAGTTGTTCCGCTAAACCGTTCGCCAGAAGAATAAACTCTTCCGTGTTGGAAACCGGCGTACTTTCGCAAAGGATTTCGATCATCGCCGAAATATGACGTTTTGTGTCGGTGAAAATCGCTATCCGACCACTTTGCGTTATGCGATCTGTTCGTCCAGCCATCGTTTTGGCTCCGGCTTTCCGAAGTATTTCAAGAGCCTTTTCTTCATTGCCCTTGGCTTCAACAAGAGCCTTTTTACAATCCATCATCGGCAATCCCGTTTTGTCACGAAACGCCTTAACTTGAGAAGCAGATATGTTCATTGTTCGTTAAAAAAATAAAAAATATTAAATGTTTAAATGGGAAAATTAAAAACAAAATATATTCGAGAAAACATTCTCAAAAATATATTCAAAACAGGAACCGGTAAAATGAACACCAATCATTAATCGCAACTAACCAAAATCCAAAAACAATTACGTTTAATCACAAAATATTCCATTTTACCGGTTTTATTTTTGCAGTATTTTGCAGGTTTATTTTATTGGTTGACTTTGTTTACTTTTTGGGTTTACTTTTTTGTGATTATTTCGCATCTATTTCCGATTGAATACCGGCATCGTGTAAACCTTCCAATATCGCATCGGCAAGACAATGCATAATTACTTCAATTGACCGGATGGAGTCATCATTGCCGGGAATTGCCAAATCAATTTCGTCAGGATCGGAATCCGTATCAATTAACGACACCGTTACAATTCCAAGTTTTTGTGCTTCTTTAACGGCATTTTTTTCTTTTTTCGGATCGACAATCACCATTGCTTCGGGAAAACGATTCATTTCGCGAATACCGTTCAGGTTCCGAAACATTTTGCGGTATTCACGTTGCAGCGACGACTGCATTTTTTTTGAATAAGTGAACAACTGTTCTCCGCTAAGAATTTCTTCGAGTTCTTTGAGTCGTGAAAGCCGGCTTCGAATTGTTGCGAAATTGGTCAAAGTTCCGCCGAGCCAACGTTCTGCGACATACGGCATTCCGCAACGTATTGCCTCATTTTTGATGGTTTCAGTGGCTTGCCGTTTGGTTCCGACGAAAAGAACCAAACTTCCTTGAGCGGCAACCTGACGCAAATATTTTTTAGCACGCAAAATACCGCGAACAGTTTCCCGAACATCAATAATGTGAATCAATTTCCGGCGTCCATAAACATACGGACGCATTTTGGGATTCCACATACTAGCACGATGCCCGAAATGAACACCGGCATCGATTAATTCCTGAACAGAGACAGGAGCAGGAACGTGAGACATTGTCAATTACTCTCTTTCTGAATCTTGTACCGCATCCTTCGGCACATTGCCAAAACTGTATGATTACGGTTAAACAATTTATAGTTAAATAATAATGTTAAACAATAATCAGGGGCAACGTTTCGGAAACGATAAAATAGGACGGTCTATTGTTAGTAAAAAATTTTTTCGGAACCGGACCGAACAGAAACCGAAAAAATATTAAAACTTTTCGCAAAATTTACCAGAAATCCCAAAATCGTCAACAGGGGACACTAAAATTTTGAAATTAACTTTTAATCCAAAATAACTTTTTAAACACACATTACCACAGATTGTTTTTAAAAGTGACCGCAGATTACGCAGATAAACGCAGATTATGTTGTATTTTAAAAACAATCTGCGATCATCTGCGTAATCTGCGGACACTTTTTAAAATCATCTGCGTAACGGACTATTTTTTTTCTGTGGTTAATAAAAATAAATTTGTGGTTTTTAGAATTTCCCAAAAGTTTGTGAGTATTGCAAAATTTCTTAAAATTCTTAGCCGTTGAGGGATTGAAAGTAACACCAAAAAGTAGGAAAATAATGAAAAGTAATTTCTAATAACCGATTTTTTATTTAACCACAGAGAACACAGAGTTCACAAAGAATAAATTTTAAAAAGTTATTTTAGATCAAAAATCAATTATAATCTTAAAGAATGTTAAAGAATGTTTCGGTTCCAATTAAAAAATTTTCCTCTGCGTTCTCTGTGTCCTCTGTGGTTAATAAAATGTGGTTAATAATAAAAATTTTTCAGGGAATGGTTTCGGGGTTAATCTTTTTAATACACTTTAATATAAATTTATTGTCATGTTTGAATTGGATTGTTTCATGGATATTCCGGCTTGTTGTTTATTTAGCCAGATTTTTCAATTATTTCAATGGAATATTATCGGCATCATTTTGGTTGCGTTTTTGGTTATGGCGGCAATGTCTGTCTGGCTTTTGCGGAATCATTGGCGTCCTCTTTATTTATTAGGAATCTGGTTTCTATTCCTGATCATCATGAGTATTGGCAGTTGGCAGGTTTACAACACAGAACACGTATTTCGCGAAACATGGAAAAACACGCTGCTCAATATGACCAATTCATTTGCCAACACAACGGAAAGAATGGGTTACGCCCAAATCTCGCCGGAGATTTTAAACGCCAATGATCTCAATGATTCCAATGTTCCCAATGCTCCCGATGATCTTGCCTACCAAAATATTCGTAATACTTTTTCCCGATGGTGTACGGAAGTTCCTTTTGTTGCCCGTGTTTATACGTTACGGCTCCGGCAAGATAAAACCAACACCGTTACGCAAGTAATCAGTAGCGGTGCTGATCTTAATAGTCTTAAAAATCTTCATCAACATCAGCCTTACAATGAATGGTTAGAAATTTATCGTAAAGGATTCGATGGAGATACCGTATTGAATGAAAATATTACGTCAACACAATACGGTAATTTTATTACTGCAATTGCCCCGTTGCGTGATCCCGAACATCCAGAGTTTGTTGAAGCCGTTTTGGTTGTGGATTTCCGTGTTGACCAGTGGAACCCAATAATCCGGCAAACACAATGGATTTCATCACAATTTCTGATTCTACTTGCGGCTCTTTATTTGGCGGTAATTTATTTGATTGCTCTTTTATATCGTACAATTTCCCGTTTCACCGCAACCAATCAAGAACTAATTCATGCAAAAAAAACAACCGAAGCCGCCGCTAAAGCCAAAAATGATTTTCTGGCAAATATGAATCATGACATTCGAACTCCGATGAATGTGATTGTCGGATTTACCGATATTCTGATGCACCGTCTTCTCAAAAACGGTTTCGTGGAAGAATGGGAAGAATCCAAAGGAATTTTGGAAATCATACAAAAAAATAGTCAAGATTTGTTGACAATAATTAACGATTTTCTTGATTTTTCCCAAATCGAAGCCAATTTGCTTCAGATTGAATCGGTTCCGCTGTCGCTCAAACAATTGATTGAGGATATTAGTCAAATAGAAATGCCCTTCATCATGGAGAAAAAACTCGATTTTTCTATCCAATACAAAAATGTTCCTGAATTGATTTTGGGCGATCCTGTCCGGTTGCGGCAAATTCTTTTCAATCTCATCAATAACGCCATTAAATTTACTGCAAAAGGGAAAGTTGAAATTCGTTGTGAAACTCCTTTAAAATCTCCTGCGGAAACAACCTCTGCAACAACCAAAATAAAAAACAAACGCCAATCTTATCCCGAATCGACAATACTTAAAATCAGTATTCATGATACAGGTGTTGGTATTTCTCCTGAGCAGATGGAATATCTTTTCCAACCGTTTGCGGTTGATCATTCGTTGACGCATGAATTTGGCGGTACGGGTTTGGGGCTTAGTATTGCCAAACGTCTGGCTCAATTGATGGACGGTAATATTACAGTGAAAAGTGAACCGAATGTCGGTAGTGTTTTCACTTTGATATTGCATGTTTATTTGCCGGCGAAACAAGAATCTACCATCACAACGGAAGAAAAA
>JAISNF010000637.1 GCA_031276415.1 Planctomycetaceae bacterium | reverse complement strand
AAATTTTAAAAGAAGATCTAAACTTATTTATAAAAAATAACTGAAATACCCCATGTCGTATAACAGGTCTGTTTATGCTTCGCTTCATTCATACGCCGTTGCTCCACGAATAAGATTTTTTGAAATTATGTTTAATTCGTATTGATAAAAAATTAAATCATATTCAATAATTAATAAATTTTAATCTCTAAATTTAAAGGTGATATTATTTATGGACGGGAAAAAAGAATTTGAGAAAATCATGAGCAAAACAGAAAGGATTGCTCTTGCTTCTTCTGTTAATGACATGCCCAACGTCAGGATTGTAAATTTTGTTTATTTAACTAATGACAAGGTGTTACATTTTCTTTCGGACAAAGGCGACCCAAAAGAAAAGGAATTTGCAAAAAATTCTAACGTGGCATTTATAACAATTCCATCAAAAGGCTTGGCACACGTCAGAGTACATAACGCCACCGTTAAAAAAAGCAAAAAAAGCATCGCCGACGTTCAAGACGAGTTCATTAAAAAAATGCCTTGGTACAAGGAAAATATATTAGAACATAACGGAAAAAATATGGTCTTATATGAAATTCATTTTTCAAAGGCTACCGTTCTTGCTGGTCCTGATAAATTCGCCCAAATAGATTTATAATAAAATATATGATCATACTTCGCTAACAAGTCTATTTACGTTTCACTTGCAAAATTTTACTCTCTCGTTTTTAGGCTTTCGTGGAAAAATAATTGTAACTTTTCTGTCAACAAAATCAATTTCCGTGCGGTGGAAGAATTGTTGTTGTTGTTGTTGTTGTTTTACGAAATGCAACTAGATTTTTGTAGCATTCCGACAGAAACAATGTGAAAAGAATCATCATACAAATTATCGCCGGAATATCACCAATGTAATGGTAAAGCGGCGTTTCATAATCTATTGCCGAAACAAAATCAACTACGGATTCCGCCTCACGACGTTGCCCAATATTCCGAATAATCCCGCGGCTGTCAATAATCGCAGAAAAACCGCCGTTTGTTGCAGTAATATAAGGTCGCCGGTTCTCCACTGCACGAAAAATATGTGTCGCTAAATGTTGATCTATCTGTTGCGAAAACCAAAACCAACCGTCATTCGACATGTTAATTAAAATCGCCGGCTCTTTGCCTTGCTTTTTCAATGTTAAAATCTGATTTCGTACAAAATGCGGCATTGTACTTTCGAAACAAATATTGACCGAAAGAAATAGCCGTTCTTCGCCCAACGGAATCGCAACCGGTTTCACACCGCGTCCTGCTTCCTGACAAAGCGTTTTAAGAAAAAAATTTTTCGGTAAATATTTTGAAAACGGAATGTATTCGCCAAACATAACGAGTTGTATTTTGTCATAACGAAAATCAGTCTGATCGTTTTTCGGATCAATTAACAGGGCAGAGTTTAACCGTTTTGGTTCCGGCGGCTCTTCAAAAACCAACGTCGAAAGACCAACAAGAACCGGAACTCCAAGTTGTTTCACAAATATTCGGAGTTGTTTGAATTGATAGTTACAATATTCAACAAATTCCTCTGTCCAATCAAACTCAGCCGGTTTCAAATCATTGTTGTACTTTAATAAAGGGATCGGACACACGGTTTCAGGTAAAACAATTAAGTCAAGCGTTTTTCCTTCAGCCTGTGCGTTTTGAACTGTTTTCTCTGCCAAGTCAATAAATTGTTTTAACGTTTTTTCAATCTGTTCCGAATCACCGTTAAGCCGAACCGGAATATTTCCTTGTAACACGGCAATAGTCAGATTCGGTTTATTGGTACGGAAACCGGAAGTTTGGACAAAACCATATCCAATTGTTGCAATAAAAATAATTCCGGCGAAAAAATATCCGATACAAGATTGAATGGAAATTCTGCCTGTCCGCAAAGCACCAATACCTGATCCGACAGCAGAACCAATCAGCATAATCATTCCGCCGACAAAATAACCGCCGCCAATATCCGCAATTTGAATCAATAATGGTTGACGATACAATGCGTGTTCCAGTGAGCAGAAGGAAAAACCGCCAAGAATATGATTACGTAAATATTCGCAACCAATCCAACAAACCGGAACCGCCAAAACTACCGGAATTTTAAAACGCCAAACGGCAATTCTTGAAACGTAAAAAAAGAACAGCCAGTAAACGGAAAGGTAAGCCGAAAGAGCCAGCAATCCCAATGTTGTTAATGGATGCGGGCAGGCAATCCACCAGATTGATGCTATCCAGAAAAAAAATGCCCCGAAATAAATTGCACGAAAACGAATTGGTTTATGATGTTCGATTACGAATGTCCAGAAAACCGGAACAAGAAAAACCAAAAACCAAAAACCAAACGGCGGTAACGAACACCAATAACAAAACGCTCCAACTATAAATAGAAAACAAGGTTTTGAAAATTGAAAATTACTTTGTAAATTACTTTTTTCATTTCCGACAACGTTTTTCATTCTCGTTTGATTTTCAATGTTTTCAAAACCATGAAAGTATTTTTTAAAAACCACAAATTTATTTTTATTAACCACAGAGGACACAGAGAACGCAGAGGAAATTTTTTAATTGGAATCGAAACGTTATTTCATTTTATAATTGACTTTTGATCTAAAATAATTTTTTAAAATTTTTCTTTTCTGTGAACTCTGTGTTCTCTGTGGTTAAATAAAAAGGCGGTTATTAGAAGTTACTTTTTGTAGTTTGTAATTTCGCAAATCCCAAACGGTAAATTCCAAATCACAAACCACAAATTCCAAATCTTAGAATCCCAAAGTTGCGGCTTCATTTTCATGGAGTAGCCGTTGTCCTTCGAGGAGAATAATTACTTCTTCGCCGACTTTTCCCATACCTTGAATATATCTGGCACTATCAGCACCGGCAGTTTTGGGAGGCGGTGAAATTTGATCGTTATCGATATTTCTAACTTCATTGACCGTATCGACAACCAATCCGACTTGCGAACCGCCGATATTGACAACAATAATACAGGTTCGCTCGTCATAATTTCGCGGTTCCATATTGAAACGCAACCGCATATCAAGAACCGGAATTACCTGACCGCGAAGATTCACAACACCTTTCACAAAAATAGGCATATCAGGAACTTCCGTAATTTTTTGCATTCCGACAATTTCCGTAACATAACGAATTTCGATTCCATAATCTTCTTTACCCAACCGAAAAGTCAGATACATATTTTTCAATGTATCTTCGTTTTCAAGTGAAATTTGTTCGATGGTTTCGTTCAATTTATTTAATTCACTAGCGGAAACTTTATTTTGTGCCGAAGGACTGGTTGACATAGAAACTCCTCAATTGGTTTAAATAGATTAAGTTGGTTTATTTTTGATAAAACAGGAAATGTAGGAATATTGAGCAATTAATTTAAGAATAACACGATGATTTTTTAATTATACATCTGATTTGGCAAAAATCAAAAAAAGAAGGGCATCTTTTAATTTTCCTCTCGACTT
>JAISNF010000618.1 GCA_031276415.1 Planctomycetaceae bacterium | reverse complement strand
AGAACTATTTTTTAAACCGCAGAGATCACAGAGAAAATTGTTAAATGGAAATTAAATTTTATTTTTAATTTACTATTTATTATTTCCAATTAGAAATAAAATTTAAACTTCCTCTCTGTGTTTTCTGTATTCTCTGTGGTTAATAAAATATGGTTAGTAAAAACGTGGTTATTTTGAAATTATTGGGATAAAGAATTTTTTTTGTTTTTTCTATGAAAGAAGATCATTACGGTTTTGGACCTTGGGAATATCGGCATGTTTGCAAGGGTTGCGGTCATACGGTAAAACCGCCGAAAAATAAGGCTCCGTGTAGTCGTTGCGGCGGAGATTTCGGTCAGAAAACATCAATGCGGAAATTTTATCTCGAACCGGAGAAACCATTCGAAATTGTTGATGTCGAATATGTCGCCGAACCAACTCTGTGGGAATCAATCAAAAGGTTTTTCGGATTCTATGTTGAACCGCGTATAGAAATTCGGAAAGAAAAAAAACGCGGAGCCAGACGTTGGCGATGGCAAACTCACGCAGAAGTCGAAGAAGAATCCGGTATTGTTCGCCATGAAGAATTTTTTGATGACGAAAGTTCCAACGGATAATTTTTATGGATAATTTTTTATGGAAGGTCAACATTACGGCAATCAAACATCACCCAAAAAATTTCGTCAACGTTTTGATTGGGATTCTTCGGGTAAACTTTTGGTTTACAGTGTGGCGGTTGGTTTTCTAACCGGTTTTATTGCGGTGTTGGTTTATTGTTGTTCTCATTATCTGGAACATTATGTTGCGGGTCTTTTTTCGGCGGCGGGAATTGTTTTTCCAACACCGGACGATTATACCGCAACAAGCGGATTATTACCGGGTTTGGCGTTTCAGGATGCGCCGCGAAAAGATATTTATTTTGACGGTTTTATTCTTCCGCGATATTGGATTTTGATTCTTTTAATTCCATCGTTTGGCGGTTTGCTTTGTGGTTTTCTTGTTTGGTCGTTTGCGCCGGAAGCGGTTGGTGAAGGGACTGACAGTGTGGTTCGTTCATTTCATTTTCGCAATGGAATTTTGCGAAACCGTCTTCCTATTGTCAAAATGTTGTCGAGTTTTCTGACAATTGGTTCCGGCGGTTCTGCCGGTTGGGAAGGACCGACAACACTTTTGGGTGCGGGTGTTGCGGGTTCGTTGGCTCAATATTTTCGTCTGAAAGTTCAAGATCGGCGGATTATTCTTCTTGCCGGAGCAGCCGGCGGAATTGGGGCGATTTTTCAAATTCCTCTTGGCGGGGCGTTGTATGCGGTGGAGATATTGTACGCAAGTACGGCGTTGGAATTTGCGGCGATTATTCCGTGTCTTATTTCATCGGTGGTGGGTTATTCGACGTTTCGTTTTTTTCATGGGGAAACGCGTTTATTGGAAATTTCGGAAACAGTCGGTATTCAACACGGGACGGATTTTTTTGTGTTCCTTCTTTTTATTCCTATTATTGCGGTTTGCGGACTTCTTTTTGTTCGGATGGTTATGGAACTTCGCAACCGGATTTTCCGGCGTCTTCCGATTCCTGAGTTTTTCAAACCGGCGTTGGGAGGTTTTTTGCTTGGTTGTATTGCGTTGACTTATCCGCAAGTTCTTGGCGGCGGTTATGGTTGGCTGCATCGGCTTCTTGAAAACCAGTTACCGTTTTATTTGATTCTCTGTTTGATTATTCCGAAAATGCTTGCAACAGCGTTGACTGTTTCATCCGGTGGTAGCGGTGGTCTTTTGGCTCCATCATTATTGATTGGCGGATTGATTGGCGGAACACTTGGACATTTTTGCGAAATATTGTTTGCAACATTTGGAATTTCGGGATTAACGCCGGACATAACGACTTGTGTTCTGATTGGCATGTCAACATTTTATGCCGGAATTGGCAAACTTCCATTTGCGGCGGCGGTGATTGTTTGTGAGATGATTGGTTTTGATTTTGCGATTTTGATTCCGCTTTTTGTATTGAATCTTGTTCACATTGCGATTCAGTCGCCGTCAACATCGCTTTATGAGGAACAGGTTTTGGCTCCGATTGACAGTGAGGCGCATTTTGGTAATTATTCTGTTGATCTTCTGCGGGTGATTACGGTGCGGGAAACTTGCCTGAACAAAGATAAAAAGCGTCCGATTTTAACAATTCCGGCGGAAGCGTCTATTCCGCAGACGGCAAGATTGATTGCGTCGAAGCCGGACTCATTATTTCCGGTGCTTGACAAGAAGCAACATTTGATTGGGGTGTTACAATCCAGTGATGTTTGGGCGGTTTTTCGGAGCCGAAAAAAATGGGGGGTATTAACGGCGAAGGATATTTCGCGCAATGTTGAAATTGCGGTTTTTCCTGACGACAATTTGTACAAGGCGTTACGGATTTGCACGTTATGGCAGATTTCGGAACTTCCGGTTGTTGATCCGCAACATCCAGAGATATTGCTTGGAATGATCCGCCACCACGAAATCATCGCCACCTACAACGAACACCTCGCCACCGCACAATGGACATAATCAATTTTAATTTTTGGGGTAACTTCTAATAACCGATTTTTTATTTTATTTAACCACAGATCCGATGGGTTAAAACTCATCGCTATTTTGGAAATGCCCCAATTCGGGACATTTTAAGAGTGGAGAACGGCAATAATTCCGCATTGCGAAACCGTCCACTATCCACTCTCAATATTTTCCTCTCCGTGAACTCTGTGTTCTCTGTGCTTAATTGGTTAATAAAAATAAATTTGTGTTTTTTAGAAATTCCCTTTAAGTGGTCATGGAGTTTGTAAAATGCGTGGTTTTGTTGCGGATATTGACAAGCGGTTTGTAAACTCTACAATCAATCAATTCGTTTTTTGGGTTTAAAATTAAACGGATTTTCTGATTGGT
>JAISNF010000515.1 GCA_031276415.1 Planctomycetaceae bacterium | reverse complement strand
ATTATTTTAGATCAAAAATCAATGATAATATTAGGAAACTTCTAAAAACATTGTTTTAAAAAAATCACATCCTTAAAAATAAGGACTTTAAATATTTTTCGTCTAAAAAAATAGTTTTTTAGAAGTTGCCATTAAATAACGTTTCGATTCCAATTAAAAATTCCTCTGTGTTCTCTGTGTCCTCTGTGGTTAATAAAAATAAATCTGTGGTTTTTAGAAGTTACCTTATTTTAATTTAAAAATCATCTGCGTTCATCAGCGTAATCTGCGGACGAATTTTAAAATCATCTGCGATTATCAGCGTAATCTGCGGACAATTCTTATCTTAATGTGGGATGATAAATTTTGATGTTGTTGTTTTGTGGAGTTCGACGGGAAGACCGTAAACCGATTCAACAACGGTATCGGTCAATGTTTCCGGTTTTTCATCGGCAAACACATTGCCGTCTTTGAGCAACAGTAATCGGTCGGCAAAACGCAATGCGTCATTCAGGTCGTGAATACTGAACAAACCGATTAACCGACGTTCATGAACAAATTTACGAAGCAAAGACAAAATTTCAACGCGGTTTTTCAAGTCCAAAGCACTGGTTGGTTCGTCAAGCAGCAGCAATCCGGCTTCCTGAACAAGAATCCGAGCCAGCGAAACTTTTTGCATTTCACCGCCGCTGAGACGGTCAATCGGGCGGAGAACTTTGTCGGCAAGATTGAGTTGGTGAAGTATTTGTTCCACTTTCTCTAAATCCTTTGTCACCGGTTGCCAATTCGTGTACGGTTTCCTTCCAAGAAGTACGGCATCGAAAACCGTTAAACCGGAAACCTCAATATGTTGCGACATGTAAGCGATCAATCTTGCCCGTTTTTCCGCCGACAAGGATTCGAGTTTTTCGCCGTGAAGAAAAATTGTTCCGGTTTGCGGTTTCAGGAATGTTGCAATACAACGGAGCAAGGTTGTTTTTCCCGAACCGTTTGTACCGAGAACGGCGGTCATTGTTCCGGCGGTAATTTTGAGGGAAATGTTATTCAATATCCGATTTTTTCCGTATTGGAATGAAATCCGGTCAATTTCGAGCATCAGACTTCCCTCCTGTTCAGCAACATTAAAAAGAAAAGGGGCGCACCGAGAAATGCAGTCAAAATCGAGACCGGCATCAAACAACCCGGCGAAATACTTCGGGCGGCGATGTCCGCAACAAGAAGGAGTAAGGCTCCGCAAACCAACGAACAAGGAAGCACAAAACGGTTATCTGAACCAACCCAAAGCCGAACTCCATGAGGAACAACCAATCCGACAAAACCGATAATTCCAAGCGAAGCCACCAAAACCGATATTAACAGGGAAGCGAAAAACATTGTTCCCAAACGCATTCGCCGGACTGGAACCCCTAAAGACCGTGCATTTTCTTCACCGAGAGCAAGGGCGTTGTAATTCCAACTTTGTGAAATGAAATAAATCACCGAAACAACAACGAACAAACTCATTATTTTGACGGATGCCCATGTTGCGCGTTGTGTATCGCCGAAAGTCCAATAGACCATTGCGGCAAGTTGCCATTCGCTGGCGAAATATTGCAGCATCATTGTTCCTGCTCCGTAAAATGCGCCGAGGGCAACACCGATGAGGATTATTGTTTCCGGTTTGGTGGAACGTTTTCCTGACAGTGTTAAAATCAGGGCGGTAGCGAGGCATGAACTCAAAAAAGCACCGGCGGTGACGGAACCGAAAGATCGAAAGATAGTTGAGGCGTATTTTGTTGAGGTGATTCCGGTTGTGGTCACGGAGCCTTCACTTAGAAAGATGACCAAAGCCGCTCCGAACACGGCTGCGCCGGATATTCCCAGAGTGAATGGCGAACAAAGCGGATTTCTTAGGACGGCTTGCATTGTTGCGCCGGAGATTGCCAAACCTGCGCCAGCCAACAGGGCGGCAAGGGCTTGCGGCAATCGAAAATGATAAATAATTCGGGCGTGTGTTTCCGGTGCTTCGTAACCGAGTAGAATTTGAACAATTTCCGTGAAACCGATTTTAACCGGACCGACTGTGATGGAGAGAAAAAACGCAAACGGCAACAGCAAAAACATTCCCGCAAACAAAATACGTTTACGCCTAAGATACTGACGGTATTCATCAATAACGGAATGTAAAATCATACCTTTTCGGTTTTGCTAAAATCAAGTACATAATTTGCGTTTAATGACATCTGCCTGAAAAATTCACGGCATGTTATAGAGCATCAAGAGTTTTAAACCGGTTATTTCTCTTTCAGCAATAGTTAAGACTTCATTATTTTTAATGCCTAATTTATTTTTCAGGACATCAGTTTCGGGGTAACAATATCCTTCGGAATCTTGGTAGGTGTAGTCATATTTTCCCATTATATTTCTACCGATGTATGTTTTTTCGTTTATTTTGTTGTTTCGTTTTCTCAAAAAAATTATCTGCGATTATCTGCGTTCTCTGCGGACAATTTTTGTATTTCATTTTTTAACGAACAGAGTTTTCGATGACGAGATCGTTTGTTACATTATCAATACCCGGTTCCATACGGAGCATCATTTCCGCAAGTTCACGTTGGCGGGAAGTTTTGACGGTTCCGCTTAATCGCACTGTTCGGTTCTTAAATTCAAAATGAATCCCCTGAATTTGCAAATGATTTTGAACCCGCCGAGCAATATCATTGGTAATCACCGTATTGGTTTGCTCAAATAAATCTGCCGCGGAAGCATCGTTTTTCGCCATTCCAATAATTTTTCCCGAAAGCGGACGAAGCGGAAATTGAACAAAATCCAGTTTCAGTCGCGGAGAATATCGTTTTGTTTTCGTATCAACCGCTTCAACAACAGTTCGGTTTGTTTCAGGAATCACTTCCTCCACAATCAGTTTTCCTTCCACCGCCGATTTAACCGAAGTTGCCGTATTCGTGGTAGATTCCATTTTTTTTGTCATTGATTCAACAATATTGTCTATCGAATTTTCAAGCGAAACTTCACCGTTTTGCTCGCCAGTCAACGACTTCATCATATCATCAACAGACGGAAAAATTTCTTCATCCGGCAAATCATTTTGTTGCGCAAAAACAGTTGAACAAAAAATGTATGATAAAAATGTAAAACAAATAATAAAATAAATAATTTTTTTCATAACAATATCCTCCTTTATTTTTGAACAATTATAAACCGTTTTATTATTTGTAATCGTTCACGGTATTTTTTTATTATTTAATGATTTTGTTGATTTTTCTTCGTCCCGATAGGGACGGTATTTTCATAACCGCAGGTCTTTGACCTGCGGTTGAAAGTCCGCCGCTCACAAATCTGCCCCGCTAGGGGCAGCACTTTTTGGCGTTAAATAATGTCAATAAAATCCTGCCCTTTCAGGGCAGAAAGGACGGGCGGCTTTTTAACCGCAGGTCACTGACCTGCGGTTATGAAAGTTACGCCCTTATCAGGGCGAATATTAGGCGACTATACATTAAAAAACATCCGCTAAATTTCAGTGAACGGTTACTATTATTTTATTATTATCGACATCCCGACAGAAAAAAATCATTGCTCATAAATTATCGATTACCTTCAGGGAACTTCTAAAAACCACAAATATATTTTTGTTAACCACAGAG
>JAISNF010000439.1 GCA_031276415.1 Planctomycetaceae bacterium | reverse complement strand
CTGCCCTGTTTTTAGGAATTTTCGGGGCTATTTTCCTCTGAACGCCGTTTTTTATGGGGAAAACGAACACGAAGAGCATCATAAACCGCTTTGGCTCCCGCAACATTTTGGGTGGCGGCTTTTTGGACGGAATTGTAATAAACGAGTGCAGCGTGATAGGCTTCACTTCCTGCGAGTGTTTTAGTATCGTCAACACCGGAATGGAGTTGTTCCACCGCCACAAACAACGGCTCAAGATTATTCGCATCCGAAAAATCAATCGCAAATTCCGACATATTAAGGAAAGGCGGAACAAATTCGGGGTTACTTTGCGACAACTCGTAGGCTTTTTCGACAAAGGCGAGTGTTTTATCACCCATTTTGGCAATACCGCGCCGTTGAGTTGGGGTGAGTGGTGTGATGTACGGCGCAAGAAGTTGACGCAACGCTTCCGCTTGCGACAACGCCTGTGCAATTACATCTGGAGGAATCGAAACTGAATGATTGTTATTCATTGTTTGTAAAATTGGGTTAGAGTTAAATTAATAGTTAATTAGGTAGGCAACCGTTCCCTAAACGGTTGCAACGATTGATCTGGAATTACAACAAGATCAAAGTTGGCGAGTAACCGTTCAGACGAGCGGTTACCTACCTCTTCGAATCACCAAAAACACTGAAATATTACAAAATATTCACTATGTCATTTTGCCGCTGTTTTTCCTGAATCCGTACTGCTTTTCCCGCTTCGAGTTCGTAGTGGGATTTTCCCTTGACGATTTCAAGTATTAAAGGAGTTTCTGCCAGATTGGAATATTGCAGTTCCACAAGATTGAAATGTTGGTCTGGCGTGCCTTTCGTGCTACCATCGGAAGCTCTGGCAACACCGGGAATCGTTTCCCTTTTCGACACAACCACCTTGTACTTGCCTTCTGGAACGCCTTCATATTGCGACAACGTATAAAGTTTGGCAATACCAGAATCATTTGTTGATCCGGCGGCATTCCATTTACTCCCGTCTGCGGGAATTAGAGAAACATTGGCATTGACAAGTGGTATTTTATCTTGTTGTACCAAAATAGAACAGGTTACCAATGAAGGCATACCATCGGGAAGCGATTTTCCGCCGCAACCGGAAATCAAAAACATTAAAAGAAAAATCGAAACGGTCATTATTGAGGTTGAGTTTTTCATTGTTTAATCCTTATGTTGAATTGTGAATTGGTTGAAAAATAAAACCATTGAAATAGTACATCTATTTTATGGAGCAATGATTTCGCCACCATTAGGAGAACCAAGTGCACCCCAAACTCCATACGGACTTTTTCCTGACGTAACCTGACCAGCGGTTCCGCCGTTGAAATCAATCGTGTCGGACACAAATTGAACACTTCCATCAAAACGTACTCCATTTACGCCGCCCGAATGATTACTTTGTGCAGAATAAATTCCAAACCAATCTTCCGCGGCTGATTCAGTAGAACAAGACGAAGAATTAGGGGGCAATACAGTTGTAAAACCCGTATAAATTGTGCGTCCATCGTGGAAACGTCCACCGCGTTGGTTATGCGCAATTTGTGAGGTGTTGGATGTATCACCAAACGTCAAACTGGATTTATAAGTTGTTCGATCAGATGGATCAGTTAATACCGACAAACCGCATTTGCCAATAGGTCCGCCTCCACTAGCGTTGTCTGGACTTGTAATTACCGGAATAATTCCACCTTTTACCAACCGTGATGAAGCATTCGGACAAATAATAGATTCACTCACAGCAATTGTGTTGCTGGTTCCATCTGTAATATAAGGCATACCACGCCACCGGTAGATAACAAATATGGAACGCATTGGATTACGTCCACTAGTTTCATCAGGAACTGCTTGATTACTAGGAGTACTGCCGGTATATTGATTCCATATATGATCACTCCAAGAGACCATGTAATTTGTAGGAATATACCGCATTTCTTTTCCATTGCCATCGGATGGGCATAACAATGTACCGATACGTCCCGTCACTACATCATTTTGGTGCCAAGGAGCATAGGTAGGATTAGTAACAGCATTACTGATAACATTATCGTAAATACTTTGCTGTTCAAAATACGGTAGAAGTTTGAACTGACAACTCCAAAAATTGGCTTCGGTGGATGTTGGACTTAATTGACCGCCTGCAGCCGGGAAACTTTCGTGGTTATTATGATAGTTGTGCAGAGCCACACCCAATTGCTTAAGATTGTTGGTACACTGCATCCGTCTTGCGGCTTCGCGAGCCGCCTGAACAGCGGGCAACAACAGAGCGATTAAGACGCCGATAATCGCAATGACCACGAGAAGTTCGACAAGTGTGAAGCCGAACGGTGAAGAGCGGAAACGTTGTAAGAGGTTTTGGGAAAAGAGGTTAGAACGTGAACAATCTTTACGGTTTGTTCTTCTCTCTTTACGCCAATCCCCCCCCCCCCCCCATCCATTTTACCTGCGTTGTCCATTTTAACATTTCTTGGAACTTCACCAACAAATTTTCAACAAACACAACCAAACATCTAATTAAATTTTCCATTGTAAATCTCCTTTAAAAGGTTTTACCGAAATTAACCGCCAACACGTTTGCCGAGAAACAACTCGACAAAAAAAATAACGCATTGTGGTCGAATCAGTTTCAAAGTATATCCGAATTTCCGTTTGTGTCAACGGGAATATTGCTTCGCACCAAAAGATTTTTTCAAAAATCCGTCCTTTACTAAAGAATTTCGTCATTATTCGGCAAAATTCTTGCATAAATAAGTTTCACAAAGAGCGGTTTGAGGTAAAATGAAGCATCATTGATTACAAAATCACAACATTGTTACAAGCCACAGCGTTTAACCGTATTTAATAGCATTTGACAATATTTAGCAGCATTTAAGCGTTTCGGTTAATACTTGAATTGTGTAATGTATTTGTTCTTCAGTGTGGGCAGACGTGATGAAGAAACGAAGACGTGCGGCTTTTTCTTCGACCGCCGGATGCAAAATCGGTTGTACGTTAATTCCCTTGTCAAATAACGCCTTCGATACTTTTAACGCACGTAAGGAATTACCAAGAATCACCGGAATCACCGCCGAATCACGACTCGTTCCCGTGTCCAAACCATTCGCTTTTGCCAACTCCAGAAATAGTTTTCCATTACGCCGCAACTGTTCTACGCGTTGCGGCTCCCGATCCAACAACCGAATCGCCGCCAAAGCCGCCGCACAATTCGGCGGCGAAAGTCCAACACTAAATACAAAATTCGGTGCCGTGTATTTCAAATATTCAACCAACTCCTTAGAACCACTAATATAACCGCCACAACTCGCTAACGTTTTACTCAATGTACACATCCAAAGATCAACATCACGGCGATTGACATTAAAATGTTCGCCAATACCTCGCCCCGTCTTGCCAAGAACCCCAAACGAATGGGCTTCGTCAACCATCAACAACGCATGATGCTGCTTTTTCACCTCAATCAGTTTCGGTAAATCAGGATAATCACCGTCCATACTGTAAACACCTTCCACCGCAATCAATACACGGCGATATTCCTTTCGATGTTTGTTCAGAATCCAATTCGCCGCTTCCCAATCGTTGTGCGGAAACGGACGCCGACGCGCCCCCGAAAGCAACGCCCCTTCCACAATACTGTTGTGCGCCAACGAATCAAAAAGAATCATGTCCTTTTCGTTCAATAAATGCCCGATCACTCCTTCATTGGTCGAATGACCGCTCACAAACACCAACGTGTCCTCACAACCAAGAAACGTAGAAATCGCCGCTTCAAGTTCACGATGAATCGGCTTGTTCCCCGAAACCAACCGACTCGCCGAAACACTCGTCCCATATCGTTCACACGCCTCAATCGCCGCCCGCGTAACTTCCAAATCCCCAGACGTGTTGATGTAATTATAGTTTGAAAAATTGATGTATTCTTTGCCGTTAATTGTTGCACGATCATTGGTTATTCCCTCGTGAACATCGAAAAAACGATTGAGACCGGTTTTTTGAACCATCTCAAGATTGGCTTTCAGAACTTGATACTCAGGAAACTTTTCAATGTGATCATACTCCTCTGGAATTTCACGTGAGATATTTTTCTCTTCGTGAACCGGTTTACGAAGCCCCGAACCAAGATAAATCAGTACTGCATCAAGAACTTGTTGCGCCGTAAACAATTCCGGCAAAACAGATTCGGGAAATTGACCGCCAAACCGATCTTCCAACGACGCAAGAATTTCCATACGCTCCAGCGAATCAAGACCCAACTCCGTAATATCCGTTTCAAGCGTCAAATGAGTCGCCCGCTCTTTGGCAACCTTTCGAACCTCTTCCAAAATAATCGCCGCAATTTCGTCCTGAGAAATTAAAGACAACATCGTGTGAGGCGAAGAATCCGCCTGAACAAGAATCCGCTTCGGTTGTGTGGAAGTTTCCGTTTTGGGCGTTTCCGCTTTTGACGCCGTTTCAGATGCTTGCGTTTTGAACGGTTCCGCTGTTCCGCGAACAAGACGGCGATGATCTTCGGTGTCCGTCAAACCAACAGCCTCATTCAAGGCGTTTTCCGTTTCACCGCCTTCAATGAAACGGAAAGAAACATCCGGTGAAACCCATCGTGAAATTTCATTAAGGGAACCGTCCAAAAATCCGTTGCGGCAGGCATGACGTTGGATTTTACCGCTGGAAGTTTTCGGAATACTTCCCGATTTGACAAGAACAATCGCCTCCACAGGAATTTCATGTTCCAACGCCACAGCACGACGAATTTCACCAAAAATCGGTTCGGTTTCGCCCTTGAAACGGCGTTCAAGTTCCTGAACAATGACGAGGTGTTCCTGATGTTTTTCCGAATCATCCTGAACCATAAATGCGGCACCTCCCAATGCCCGCAAATGTTGATCAACATGTTGAACCGTCATCTCAATATCTTGCGGATACAAATTAACGCCGCGAATAATAATCAAATCCTTGATTCGTCCGGTTACAAAAAGTTCGCCTTCAATCATAAAACCAAGATCACCGGTTCGCATGAAGGGACCTTCGTTAGTTTCTGCGATTCGGGCGTGAAATGTTTGCTCGGTTGCTTCGGGAGCGTTCCAGTAACCTTTCGCTATACTGGAACCACGAACCCAAATTTCACCGACAACACGCTCCGAACATTCAACACAAAATTCAGGATCAACAATCGCAATACGCTGATCCGCAAGAATATTTTTACCGCTGGAAACTTGACGGGTAATTTTTCCGGTTTCCGGCACAGCATCAACCGCTTTGCCCACTGATAACGCTTCCGCATCCAGCAACCGAATAATCGGCGGTTCCTTTTGATAACCGCCGGAAACAAGAAGTGTTCCTTCCGCCAAACCAAAACAAGGATAAAACGCTTCATAACGAAAACCGCAACGCTCAAATTTTCGGGCAAACGTTTCCATTGTTTCCGCGAGAACCGGTTCGGCTCCATTGAACGCAACATTCCAACTTCGCAAATCGAGTTGATCAATTTGTTCCTCTGTAATTTGACGAACACAAAGATCATAAGCGAAATTGGGACCGCCGCTGGTTGTTCCGCGATATTTTGTAATTGCCGCCAGCCAGCGAAACGGTTTTTGCAAAAACGTCAATGGCGACATGATAACATTGGGTCTTCCGCAATAGATTGGCTGAATAATTCCGCCGATAAGTCCCATATCGTGATAACTTGGCAACCAGAAAACTCCTTGACCGGTTCGTGAATGTTCAAAACCTTGATAAATCATTTGGGAGTTATGAATCAAATTGCCGTGTGTGAGAATAACGCCTTTGGGAGTTCCGGTTGAGCCGGAGGTATATTGGAGAAAGGCGATGGTATGGGCGTCAATTGCCGGTTGATTCCAATTTTCTTCGAGTCCTTCCTGAAGGGTTGTTGTTGCCTGCCAGGTGATTCCTCTGAGATAGGGGGCTTCGTCAATGAGTTCGCCGACACGTTTTAGAACATCTTCTGTGGTAAGAGCAACTGCTGCGCCGGCACTTTCGGCAACAGCCTGAATTCGGAGAATGGAACGGTTTTTTCGCGGAGGATAAACCGGAACCGCAATTGCTCCGGCATAAAGACAACCCCAAAATGCCGCAATAAAATCAAGTCCGGGCGGATAAAGCAACAAAACACGTTGACCGAACATATTTTGCTGTTGAAGCCATGCAGCGATACGGCGTGCCGATTGATCGAGGCGGGCATTACTCATGACGGCTTCGTCGTCAATTCCGTTAGCAAGATAAATAAATGCAGGTTCTTTTGGTTGTGTAGCCGCTCGATACTGAACAAGTTGAATTAAATCAGGCGGACCGAAAAGCGTAGAATAATCAGAAAAATTCAACACGGAAGTGATTCCATTGAAAGGTTGATACCGTTGCTGGAAACTATAAAGATAGAACCATTATCGGCAATGTCTGTTAAAAATATTCCTAACATTAGACCAATAAAAGGATAAAATGACAAGGGCTGCAACAAAAAATACTTGGAAAATAAATAAAAATACCATAATTTAATCGTAATTATTCACGAGTATGGATGGAATAGGTTTGAATCGTAGAAACACAATGTATTGTAACCGTCTATTTTAATAATCTATTCCAGAAGATTGATTGATATTTTCCTACGCCCCGAAGGGGCAACAGAAGCCAGCCCTACCCAACGGGTAGGGTTAATTACCAACAACAATTTCGCCCTGAAAGGGCAGGACAAAAATTGAGAGTGGATAGTTGATAGTGGAGAGTGCCGCAAGCGGAATTATTGCTAAAACATTTGTAATTCCGCATTGCGAAACTCTCCACTCTCCACTATACACTCTCAACTATCATATACTGCCCTTTCAGGGCGTAGGAAACACATCATTTTACGTTACTTGAACAATTACAAAATAGACAGACACACAATACATTGCGTCTTCACGATTTAAAACTATTACCGTGAACACTTACAAAAAATGATTATTCGTTTGATTTTGCCAAAACAGCAATTACTTTTTTCATAAATCCACTTGGTTTTGCCAAAACAGCAATTACTTTTTTCATAAATCCAGTTGGTTTTGCCAAAACAGCAATTACTTTTTTCATAAGGGAACTCTAAAAACGACAAATTTGTTTTTATTAACCACAG
>JAISNF010000415.1 GCA_031276415.1 Planctomycetaceae bacterium | reverse complement strand
TTCGTTTCCTCATGCGTTGTCGAACAGTGAGTATGGCGGATTGAATTGTTTTGCGGCGAAAAATGTTCTTGATGGTCGGCGTGAAAATCAAGGACACGGCGATAAATTCCCGTCTTGGGGACCCAATAAACGCACGGATTTATTTTTAACGATTGAATTTGGTCGTGCGGTTGAGATTGACAAGGTTATTGTTTGGCTTCGTGCTGATTTTCCACACGATAACACATGGAAAACGGGAACATTAAAATTTTCGGACGGTTCGGCTCTTGACGTTTCGTTTGCAAAATCGGCGGAACCGCAAACAATTTCGTTTCCCAAACGAACCGTAACATCGTTGACGTTTACGAACTTGCAGCAAGATTTTCCGCTCGGCTGGGCAGGTTTTACCGAAATCGAAGTATGGGGACAAGATATTCCCTAAACAACAAAAAGGAAATACTAATTAAAAAAATGGTAACCGCTCACAGAGATTTAGCGGATGTTTTTTTAATGTATAGTTACCAATATTCGCCCTGATAAGGGCGTAACTTTCATAACCGCAGGTCAGCGACCTGCGGTAACAAATCCGTCCGTCCTTTCTGCCCTGAAAGGGCAGGATTTTATTGACATTATTTAACGCCAAAAGTGCTGCCCCTAGCGGGGCAGAGTTGTGAGCGGCGGACTTTTAACCGCAGGTCAAAGACCTGCGGTTATGAAAATACCGTCCCTATCGGGACGAAGACAAATCAACAAAATCATTAAGGGAATTTCTAAAAAACCCTCTTTATTTTTGTCAGAATTATGTTATGGTAACTTCTAATAACCGGCTTTTTATTTAAACACAGATTATTTAACCACAGAGAAGAAATTTTAAAGAGTTATTTTAGATCAAAAGTCAAATATTAAATAATATTTTGATTACAATTAAAAATTCCTCTGCGTTTTCTGTGTCCTCTGTGGTTAATAAAAATTAAAAATAGATTTGTGGTTTTTAGAGTTCCCATTTTGTTTATTTGTGTAATTTATTTATGTAAATGGTTACAGACAATTAGCGGATGCACGCAATGCGAAAAAAAATTCTTCAGATTATTCCGACATTAGATCGTTGCGGAGCGGAAAAGCAAATGGTTCTTTTGGCAACTCATCTTCCGAAAGATGAGTTTGAGGTCGAAGTTGCCGTTTTAACACGCGGCGGAGCCTTTGAAGAAGAACTTGCTGAAGCGAAAATTCCGACAACGTTCATTAAAAAACGCTTGAAAATTGACCCATTCGCCTTGAACCGGCTCAAACGGGAAATCAAACAATTTCAACCCGATTTGGTTCATACATGGCTTTTCGCTGCAAACGCTTATGGTCGGAAAGCCGCCATTGATTGTGAAATTCCGCGAATTGTTGCGGGAGAGCGTTGTGTTGATCAATGGAAAAGTTGGTATCATTTTTGCATTGACCGTTGGCTCGCCCAAAAAACAGACCGAATCGCCACAAACAGCGAAGGAGTTAAAGATTTTTACGTCAAACACGGTTTGCCGGCGGAAAAATTTGTCATTATTCCCAACGCCGTTTTGCCGCCGGAAACAACTGTTGAGAGTTTGCGTTCTGTTTCGTTAAACGAAATTTTTGAAGAACTCGGTGTTACGAATATTGAACCGGCGGGCGATTATTTTCCGATTTGTTGTTCGGAATATGATTCGGAAAGAAAAACATTTCTTCCGCTTTCTTCGGAGTTACGTTTTCAGCAAACGCCGTTTATTCTTGGTGTTGTTGCGCGTCTGTGGCAGCAAAAACGTATTGACGATCTTCTCTGGATTTTTGAAACGCTTAAATTTGTCAACTTAAATTTTCATGCGATTATTATTGGTGACGGTCCCGAGCGTGACAGGTTGTTACGGTTGCGTGATCAGTGGCAACTTTCGGATTGTGTTCATTTTCTTGGTCAACGTAACGATGTTGCGCGATTTATGCAACATTTTGACGTGTTGTTGAGCAGCAGTGCTTATGAAGGTCAATCTAATTCGATTCTTGAATCAATGGCAATGGAAATTCCTGTTATTGCGACAGATATTCCGGGCAACAACGATTTGGTTGTGGAAGGTGTAACCGGTTTATTGGTTCCTGATAGCGGTGAAGATTTTCGGTTACGGCGGCGAACTTTTGTTGAGAAAATTCTTTTTTTACTTGAAAATAAAGAGTTACGAAAAAAAATGGGAGTTGCCGCCAAAACACGAATTGCCGAACATTTTAGTCTGGAACAAATGATCCAACGATATTCCAAACTCTACCAAACTGTTTGTAATTTGTAATGGTAACTTCTAATAACCGCCCTAATTCATCTCGTAACGGATTCGCCGACCATGTCTTTAGTTTTTTATCACCCTCAATAGTTGTATTGGTGATTTTATTATCTGAAGCAGGATCCGTCTTGTTTTCATTATTAACTGTCGGCGTTTCGTTTGTCGTTTTGGTTGCCGCCGCTAATGTCATAACCGCCTCCGCAATTTTTGTTAAAGATTCATTTTGACTGTTCTGGATATTTTCGTTTTCCAATTTCTTCACTTCAACATCCAACGCATTGTATCGTGCTTGAAGTTTTTCACGCTCTTCATTAGAAGACGCATCTTCAATCATTTTTTTCAGAACTGCCTTTGTTCCGTACATTGTCGATAGTATAAATAGTTTATATTCATCACTATGAACCTTTTGCTGTTCCTTTTGTTGCTGCGCTTGATTGACAAGCAAACCGGCACCATCGTCAATCGAACAAGCACCATCCTTGTTAGGTAAAACTGCAAGATGATCTGCACGAATATTTTGAGCAACCGCATCGTAATGTTCGCCGTTCCACTCCCCCTCGTCTAAAACACAATCCGCAAATAAACCTGTGGAAACCTCCATCGGCTCCCCCCGCTCAATATGTTCCAAAACTTCAGGATCAATCTTTTTCGCTTTTTCCTTATCAATCCACGCTTCCGCTTTGAGTTTATTGTTCTTCCATTGCGTTCCCATAATCATTCCAATCGCTTGGCTTTTATAGATACGTAAATCTGTTGCCGTATCACCATGCTTGGGATGATAAACAAGAATCGGCTTCATGTTCCACATCTTCGGCGTTTTAGACAATTCATCTTTTGAATAGTAAATAGCACCTTGAGAACCAACATGAACCCCCTCAAGAATCATCGACATCGGAACAACAAGATACTCTCGACCATCCAACTCCTCATGCCGAACAGTCGATTTCTTGTCAATGTTCCAAATTGTCGATAATATCTGTGTCATTTTTTAATACGCACGAAAATAAGATTCAATCTTAACAGGTCCCGAACTTAAACCAAACCATGAATCAGTTCGTTGCATCGCATCCTTTAACTGCCTTTGTGTTTTCTGTACCTCTTCAATCACCGCATTCGTTTTTTCTTTCCTCTCCAAGGACCCCGGCTCATCTGCATCCAAACTCTTATTCACCGCCCTCCGCTCTTTACCAACTTCTTTCAGTAACGGTTCGGCAACTCTTAAAAGTTCTTTCCGCATTCGTTTTTCCATATCCTTCATGTCTTGCATCTTTTTTACAAGAGGATCATCAGGTTTAAGTTCGCCTTGTTTTTTAACAGCGTCCGAATACGTATCATAAATTGCCTTCGCTTTTGAGAGATGGGAATCAACATAATTATCAACCGCCGACTTAAACTTAACCGACAAATCTTTGACTTTATTCAAATCATTAAACACCGACATTGAACTCATACCCGTTTTAGCGTGTTGGTCTGATTGAATTGATTCAAATGTCGAAATGTCCGCTAAATTATTGTTCAACATAATTATTATTCCTTATAAAATAAACAATCAAAAAGTAGATACTAAAAATTGTTTTAATATCTACTTTTCTTATCGTAATCTTATTCTTTCTCTTGCCGTTTAATATATTCGGCAAGCCATTTATTAACCTGTTGCTTCGATCCCATCACCGTCGGAGCAAGATTCATCAAATCATCATCACCTTCATTTTGCGCTGCAGCAACCGCAAAACCTCCCATCGCATCCACAAATACTCGTAACTCATGCTCCGCCGCAACCGGAAATAAATGCGTTACATCATCTGCGTCCGCAAATACAAAAATCATCCGAGTATCCGGTGCCTTTTTAATATCCACAGCAATAACTTCCGCCCCACGTAAAAATTTCCCAACAAACATCTGATCCAATGGATATTGAGATTGGAACGTTTCACCTTTTTTGTACGTCTTTTTCACACCCTGATGCTCCCCCTCAAGAACTGTGAATGTGTACGTTTTATCTTTTACCGTTTTATCTTTTGCCATAGTATTTAAAACAAAAAAATAGAATAAACTAAAATAAGGGAACCGGCACATTGCCGGCTCCCGCCAACTTAAACTTTAAGCAGCTGCATCAGCCGCCACAGAAAGTGCGCCGTGCATAATCCCGCAATTTCCGTAATAATCTGATTTCAAACGAGGTAACAACATGCACAAAACCTTAAAATGAATTTCAAATCCACCTTCCGTTTGCCACTGAATTGTCGTTACATCCAATCCTGTAATCGCCTGAATCGTATTCTGATCCATCTCCAACATCACAAGTGAACCCTTCGGCAAAAATTCGCTGGTGCGAATCGCTTTAATCGCATCAACCTTGCTTAATCGTTCACGTAATGTAATACTGGACGAAATACCCGCCGTGTTGAGACTGTAATCGTCATCCAGAACCTCGTCAAAATCAGAACTAACGTAAATCACAAAAGGTCCATAATGCTGTCGATCCGCTAACGCTTTACGTGACGCAAGAATCTCCCTGTGCAAAATGCCCGGAGACCAACTGGGGTCACGCTCACCATTAGAGAGCCACGGATTCGTAAATACTTTGGTTAAACGATTCGGATAATTTAACAAACCGTAAACCTTACCACCACCAAAAGTATAAGATTCCGCAACACCCAACGCCAATTTCTCAACCTCTTCCGCAACACGTTGAGACGCAGCGGCAGCAGTGGAGGCATCAATCGGAGAATTAGAATTTCTTGCAACAGCAATTTGTCTTGCCGAAAACGAAAAATCTTTGTGGATAACCGGCAACGGCATCTGTTCCATATCGTACATCGGTCGGTCAGCATCGCCTTTACGAATACCATCCATACTTACCGTTGCGCCGGTAATATTAGATTGCTTTTCATATTGCCACACAGTTTTCCCTAACGCATTCGGCAAATTAACGTTCAAACCGGCTTGCCGCAACTCATTGAAAAACCGAAGTCTGGGACGAGCCGCTGTAACAACCGCCTGGTCAATCATAATCCAATCTTCCCGCCGAAGCGTTGCCGCATTCGTCGTAGGAACATTTATAATTTTCGGTTTTCTGGTTTTCTCGTCCCAACCAACATGTTTCGATAAATACGACCTACCATTCCAAATAAACGGACGGCAACAACGAGGATCAAAATTGTGTTGCAGCAATAAAGATGCCACACTTCCACTTGCTCCAAGGTTACCAACACGTACATCATCCTGCATCACAAAATCAACCATATTCATACTCCTTAATAAAGTAGAAGTGTTACATAATCCGTAACCGTCTCAGTCTGACAAGCCGAACATTCCGGTTACAGATAAAATCATCAAAACGTTACGCAATACGAACCCGTAACAAATTTACCAAACCGCCATTCCGAACTTCATTTCTGCCAGTCCCAATAGGATTTGATTCATCTTTCAGATCCACCATACCCGCAACAATGGAAAAATTCTCAAGCGCAAACGCACGAACCGCCGGAGCCGCATTCGCACCCGTTCCAACAGTTTTTGTAAAATAAATACCATTAGCCGTCTGCGTTAGATATAAAGGCTCACCTTGTTTATACTCGCCAACAACAGCACGCACTAAATAACGATCACCCGAAACAGCACGTTCAAGCATAATTGTTTCACCCGCTATCGAAGGTCGATTGATACCGCCGCCGACAAGAGCGTTTTCTTTTACAATTAACAATTCTGCAGCATTAAGCACCGCCGCTTTTTGAACATCCGTTGCATCACCCGCTAAGTTCGCACTCGCCTGAGATGATACCACCGCAGCATTCACCATGTCACTCTGAATTGTAGAAACAGATTTAACAGCGACAACACTGCCGGGCAACACAAGACCGGTCTCCGCCGGATCCAATGTGTATTCCTCATGGTATCCGTTCTGACTATGCAGCAAGATTGTATTTTGATCTATAACCATCAAATATTCTCCTTATAAAAAATATTAAAATCTATACAACTAAAATTTGTATTTAATCGGGTAAAGGTTCCCACGTACTCGGTAATTGTAACGGATCACCATAATCCACACCCAAATTCGTAACAGACATGTCCGCAATTCCCGCCCCCTGCCAATTAAGCGGAGGATTCATCATTTCAGGTTCCGGTATTCGACGAGCCGATAAATGTGAAAGTTTCTGCAACTCATCACTACCCTTGTCCATCAATTCCTCCACCGTGTACAATCCGCCACTATTCGTAACAATCGCATCAATCAAGGTTTGACGTTGCTGATTACGTATCGTTATGGCTTCTCGCATAATTTGAGCAATCGGGTTTTGTGAATTTTGAACAAAAACATCAATGTCCGCTTCCGTCAAATCCAACGCCGAAGCATTAAAAATCGACTTTGCCGTAACACCGTAAGACGCCAACGATTTAAGCAATATCTTTTCTTCCTGCCGAAGCGCATTCAATTTAGCCTGCACTTCAAGCAAGGCTTTTTTCCATTTCGATATTTCCAAATCCTCTTTTGTCAACGGCGCATTTTGTACAGTATCCGTTTGCTCTACCGTATTGTTTTTCACAGGAACATCAGTATTACTTTTTACCGTAACAGACTGCGCCGGTTGAATCAAACATAAATATAACCGCTTCAAAAAATCATCCGGCAACTCCGACAAAGACGGACTATCAGAATCCGTAAATGCCGAATTTTCGTTTTCAATTATCTTGGCAAGTAATTCCTGTTTTTCCATTGTCCAATACTAAAACACTAATATTAAAAACCGTCAAACAATACGTTCAGCACAACACCGTTTCAATTACATTATTCTGTTGCTGGAAATGTAGATGGAATGTCCAATCCGACATTATCCGCATTCTCAATAAGCCCCTGATCAAAAACACCTTGATCACCATAGACAGCAGAACTATTTTGTACTGCTTGTGTCTGCACCGCTTTCTTGAGAAAATCGTACAACTTCTGTAATTCCGAAGAGGTCTTTACGGCAAGTTCCTCCTTCGTGTACACCCCGTTACTATTCGTAACGATTCCACTAATCAACTTGTCCGTTTCCCGCCGTTTTACCAGAGTCAATTCATTAAGAATTTCAAGTTGTTCATTAGAAACGATTTTGTCCTTATCGCATTGATTTTGTACATCATCGTCCTTGTCGGTATTTTTCACATTACGATTTTTAACCGTCTTATCATCATCGTTATTTTGTACATCATCCTTTTTATCACCGATTTCCGCTAAAACAGCATTCGTGATTTTTTCAATAAGTTCATCCTCTGCGTTTTTAACTGTCTTCTCCTCTTTCCCTTCGGAAAGTTTCGTTAATATAGCATTCGTAACTTTTTTAATAAGTTCGTCCTCTGTATTTTTAACAGTTTTATCATCGTCCTTGTCGGTATTTTTCACATTACGATTTTTAACTGTCTTGTCCTCTTTCCCTTCAGAAAGTTTCGTTAATACAGCATTCGTAACTTTTTCAACAAGTTCATTTTTAAGATTTTCAACTTTCTTTTTAGATTCGTCAGAAGAATCTGTATTAGAAATCAGAGAATCAGCAAGAGCATTGGCATTGGTGATTTCTGCTAAAAGTGTTTCATATTCGTTCATAGAGTATTCTCCTAAATAAATCAAATGATATGTGCCATAACAAAAACGTGAAAGACTATAACACAATAAAAAATTTGTGTGTTGAGAATATTTAGACTTTTTTAAAAATTTTTAAAAGTTTTTAGATTTTGCCAAAATTTTTCTGACAAACATACAAAGAAAAAACTCCGTAACACAAAATTACAGAGTTTTCATTTCATTAACAGAATTTTCTCAACCTGATTTATTTACAACCAAATTCTTTTAAAATAATACAAATACGACCCGTATTAACATCATACTTATTCGCAATATCCAATATCGACATTCCTTGTTTCTTTAATTTCACAATCTCCTTTTTATCCGCCTCATCAATATAATCGTGCAATTGTGTGTTACTCGACATAATATTACCTTGACGATTTATAAAAATATCTTGCAATACAAGATTTTCAGAGATTTTTAACCTCTTCGCAATCTCTTTGCGTGATAAACCAAGATTGCACAACTCCATAATTTTTTTACGACGCTCCGCCACATCAAGATGCGCATAAAAAATTGATTTAGGCTTCAATTTCTCCTGATGCAACTCATTGTACACACGTAAATCCTGCGTAGCAACAGATATTGAAATACCTAACGCCGTACATATATCTTTGTACGTTTTACCCGCCCTGCACAATTCCGCAACTTTCTCTCGGCGTTTCGTAACTTCTGGATCAGGGGGGCGCACATGATTACAATTCACTAATGGATTACGTGCGCTTTCATTATACTTTTGTATAATCTGACGAACACGCTCCACTGAAAGATTAAACTCTTTGGCAATTTCAGCGTATGTCGCCCCACCCCGCCGCATCTTAACAATACAATTTAATCGTTCTAATTTTTCTTTACTATTCATTGTACATTTATCCTGCTAATCTCTATCCGGTCGTAACCGAACAACAATTCCCTGTAAACCATAGCATAAAATTACGTTAAATATCTAATACCTGCTGCGAAGTATCAGCAATGTTGTTTTGCTGCGCCGATTTTACAACCGGTTCCAGTAACGGCAAGTTTATCCGTTCTCCATCCAATAATTGTTGAATCGTTACAATTTGTAGTTTCGGTGTTTGACGAGGAAATGTATGCCCCGACAAATCAGGAATATTACCTAGTGTTGCCGCTTCTTCACGCATAGGTTTTGTTGGTTCGTTTAACGTTATTAGTATTCCGGCAACTGCTTTTTCCCGATCCATCACTCCCCGTAAATCCCGAACATCCTTAACTGTTACATGACCTGACTTGACTGAAAATAACGCCATGCCATTCGTCAAATAAGCAACACCATCAATACCTTTGTCCGAACCTTTTTTATCATTAATTTTTGCCAGATTATTCGAATAAGTTAATATCGCCCACTTTTCAAACTCTTTTCGTAATCGATCATCTTGTTTTTGCGCCAATGCAGTTGCCGCTTCTATATCACGGGGAACACCAGAAATAGCAATTCCATTAACAATCTTCTTACCATAACGATCAGATAACCGTTTTAAAATTAACGATATTGCTTGATACGTTATATCTATGCCAATCCAACATCGATGCAACGACTGTGCTGCATCAACTGTTGTTCCACAACCACAAAAAGCATCTAATACCACATCGCCTTTATTACTAGATGCCTTAATAATCCGTTCCAATAAGGCAAGCGGTTTTTGGGTCGCATACCCAAGACGTTCCTTATCATGAGACGATAAACCATAAAAATCCGTCCATGTGTCCTGAACAGGAACACCTTCCATCTCGTCAAGAAATTGCTTGTATCGCGGTATTCCATTCGACGTGAAATAAATCAAACTATCAGCAATCGCCGCATTGATTCGCTCTTGAGTCCATATCCAATGACGTCCCTCCGGCGGAGCAATAAGTTGATCTCCAAAATATCTCGCTTCCCCATGACCAGCTCCATTCATAGAAACAGAACGAAACCGTCTACCTTCCGTATCAATATTATTGTAATGTTTCTTAATATAATCAGCATCATAAGGAATATGTTGTCGATTATAAACGTAATTTTTTGATTTCGTATAGTAAAAAATAATGTCGTGAATACAGCCAAATTTTTTTCCATCGTTATGGCTGTAATGTCGCCGCCATATAATTTCATTATTAAATGAACCGCCACGCGAACAAAAAA
>JAISNF010000356.1 GCA_031276415.1 Planctomycetaceae bacterium | reverse complement strand
TTGTGGTTTTTAGAAGTTCCATTGATTAAATTGTGATTGACTGTCGAGTTGTTAATTTTCTTATTTGGAACATTTTACCAGTTAGAGTTTACTCCAAGTCAATAGGGGGGTAAAAGTGGAGTAAAAAACAATAGCCCAATCTTATAAAACATGAGAAAATAATTGCAGAAAATAAATGTAAAGGCAATGTAAAAATTCAATTTTATAATTACAAAATTTTTAAACTGTTCTTACTTAAATTTGCGTTTACCTTCGCCTGCCTATTGCTTTGTTCATCTTAAAAATTGTCCGCAGATTACGCAGATTTGCGCAGATTATTTTTTTAAAATACAACGTAATCTGTGTTTATCTGCGTCATCTGCGGACTCTTATTTTGTGGTTAAAAAATAGACAGTTACAGCAAAACAGTAATTGACAAAATAACGTAATTGTATGAAATCGACAACACGGATTTTAATTTAATTTGATTTATTACGGGGTCGTATTTTTTAAAAACAAGACTATAATACGCTAAAAGTTGTTTTATATTTGATAGAGTTGTTTTCGATATTGACCAATTCGGTATTGACCAATTAAAGTAGTGATGCAGTTATTCCGAAATTTTCGTTTCCTATTGATTATTATTTTGACGGGATGTTGTTTGGTATTTGTATTTGGTTGTTGGAATCGTCCGGCACCGCAAGTATCAACTCAACAACCGCAAACCAATTCACAAACAAATTCTCAAACTAATTCAACCTCTGTTAATAGCCAAACGCCCGCAAATTCCGATGTTACCGATATTGCGAGCCAACCGCCCAAACCTCCCGCCAATCAAACTCCGCAACAACTTCTTGAAAAAACGGTTACCGCTTATAAATCGGCTTCTTCTTATTCCGATCACGGTGAAGTGCGGATTATCGGCAAAATGACCAACCCCAACACCGAACCTGCTTCGTGGCTGTGTACTGTTGCTTTTCAATCTCCCAATAAATTACGTCTCGAAATTAACGAAGGTAAATTAGTTTCGGACAACGATGATTGTTTTGCTCAAATTCGTCCTTTGCCGAATCAGGTATTGCAGTTTCCAACACCGAAATATTGGTCGCTTGATGTTCTTTTTCAAGACATGTTTTTGGATCAGGCAATGGATGTTGGTTTGCCGGACACAATTATTCGTTTTCCGCCGCAACTTATTTTGCTTTTTGCGGAATCTCCGCTCAAAACGCTTGTGCCGGAAGGATCGAAAACGGAATTTCTCGATCCGCAACAGATTGGCGATACACTTTGTGATGTGATTCGGATCGTCCATTCCGAAGGCAACCGTTTGCTCTGGATCAGCCGAATAAATCACGCCTTACTCCGGTTTGATTATTATGTTGAGGGTTTGCCGGTTCCGCAGGGAATTGAGAGTATTCAGATGATTCGCATTGATTTGAGCGATGCTCAATTTGATTACGAGATTGCGCCGGAAGCCTTTCAAATGCAACAACCGCAAGACGCCGAAATCGTTTCCGAGTTTCAGCCGGCGGAGATTATCTCTTCTACCGAAAAAAAACCGGAAAATCCGCTTGCGGTTCTTGCCCAGATGCGGGAGGAACATCGAAAAGAATTACAATTAATGATTGAAAAAGATTATTACGCAACACTTTCTCCAGAATTGAATCTGTTACCGGAACAAGAGTTGGCTCTGGTTGTTCCGCCAAAATTACCGGAAACTTTTGTACTCAAAGAAATTTGGAAACAACCGCTCACCGGTGCCGGCAACATTACTGTAATTACGGCAGATACAACAGATACGGCAGATTCCGGTGTTCAATTGCTTATTCCTTGTGAAGGTAATTCTCTGGCGTTTTTTGATTTATCGGGGAAATTGCTGCAAAAAGTCAAGCCGGAAGGATTGCACAACGATGAACTTTTGACTTTAATTCGGACAAAAACCGATGAAACCGGTAAACGTTACATTGGAGTTTCTTCGATTGGCGGCAGTGCGGTGCATGTTTTTGACGAGTTATTGAAGCCGGTGTTTTCCTATTCGCCGGACACGGTTGAGGGTTTGAAGTGGGGGATTGCCGATTTTCGGTTTATTGATCTTCACGGTAACAATTCTCCGGCAATGTCTCCGGCAACATCTCCGGCAATGATTGTCAGTGTTATTGCGTTGGATAACGGCAAAGACTCTGTTCGTGCTATTGATTTGCGGGGGAAAGAAATTTGGAAAGACGATTCGATTTCTTCTCCGTTTCAGGTTGATTCATTTCTGATTGGTGGTAATCGTGAAATTCTGTGTTTGGAAGTACAAAAACAACGAAGTTTACTTTCGGTTTATAATTTGCAGGGAAAACGTTTAACTCAACCGATATTGGAAGAGGGGCGGCAAATTCTTTGGTTTAATGTTGCGGATATTGATGGTGACGGTCAATCGGAAATTGGAGTTCTTCATGCGGATGAGACGGAAAAAGATTTTCGGTTTGCTATTTGGGACAGGAATGGCGGTTTTTTGTGGAATCAGCCGTTACCGAATGGTGAGTATCAAAAATCGATTGAGCAGATTATTACCGGCGACATTTACGGAGATGCGGTTCAAGAGTGGATTATTCCGGCTCCTGACGGGAGAGTGTTTATTTTTGACCAAAACGGAAATATTCTTGATTCCTTTGGTTTTGGTAAATTTTTAACCGGTTTAGCGGTCGTGGTTTCCGATAAAGATAAACGTATTTTGATTACTGCCGACAATGAATTTGTAACTGCTTTTGCAGTAACAGACAAAGCAAACGACACAAACGACACAAACGACACAAAAGACACAAACGATGCAAATGTTACAAATGACGCAAACACAATACAAACGAACAACCCGTAATATTACGGGAATAACCGTATTTTCCGACAACAATTAAACAATTGGGAACCTTTTATTAACCCAGAGGACACAGAAAATACAGAGGAAATTTTTAATTGAATCGAAACGTTAATTTAATGGCAACTTCCAAAAACCTATTTTTTAAATTAAATTTTTCTTCTCTGTAAACTCTGTGTTCTCTGTGGTTAAATAATTAGTGTTAAATAAAAAAACGGTTGTTAGAAGTTACCTTTTGATAAATTGTTTTGGTAAATTATTTTGGTAAATTGTTTTGTTAAATACTTTAATTTTATTTCATTTACACAATTAGTGGTTAACACTAATTACAAAAAACGATGGCTTGGATTACTGATCGAATTATTGTAGTTCCGTTAGATTTATCGGAATTTTCGTTGAAGGCGTTGGATGCTGCCCGTCAATTTGTCGAGGACAAGACGATGATTCGGGTGTTGCATATTTTGCCGCAGTTGGATGTTGCGGAGTCGAGTGTTCTTTGGCATCCGGTGGATGATGAAACGCGGGGTTTGCAAACGCGGGCGGCGATGAGTGCGTTTCTTCAGGAACACGGTTACGAAAAAATGAATATCACGGTTAGAACCGGTGATCCCGGAACACAGATTGCGCTTTTTGCCGATGACATCAATGCCGGTTTGATTGTGATTCCGTCACATGGGCGTGGAATGTTGACAAAAATGTTGCTTGGTTCGACGACTGATCGTGTTGTTCATCTTGCACATTGTCCGGTTCTCGTTTTGAAAGAACGAAAAAAATAAGGAAAATTCTAACCACAGAGATCACAGAGAAAATTTTTTAATTGGAATCAAAACATTATTTAATATTATAATTGTTTTTGATCTAAAATAATTTTTTAAAATTTTTCTCCTCTGTGTTCTCTGTGTCCTCTGTGGTTAATAAAAAAAAAAAAAAAATTAGTAGATAGTTATTTTTTGATTATTACTCTGGTTTTTACAAAATTCATAACATTAATTTTCCAATGGCAGAAAAACAACCTTTACCAATTACTTCCGGTTCGCCAAACATTGCTGCGTCAAACTCTTCGCCCAAAACTCGTAATCTTGGTGATGTTTTGCAGGAATTTGGTCAACATTGCCGTTTGATGCAGGAAGAACTTGGCAAGATTATTGTCGGTCAAACGCCGGTGATTCAACAAATTTTTGCAGCGATTTTCACGCGGGGGCATTGTCTTTTGGAAGGTGTTCCGGGTTTGGCGAAGACGTTAATGGTGAGTACAATTTCACAAATTCTTGATATTGATTTTAAACGGATTCAATTTACGCCGGATTTAATGCCTTCTGATATTACCGGCACGACGGTTCTTGATGAAGACGAAAACGGACGCCGGAATTTTCGTTTCGTTGAAGGACCGGTTTTCACAAACATTTTACTGGCGGACGAGATCAACCGAACTCCGCCCAAAACGCAAGCCGCATTGTTGCAGGCGATGCAGGAGCGTGAAGTTACTGTTGGTCAGACAACCTATCAATTACCCGATCCTTTTTTCACTATTGCAACACAAAATCCGATTGAACAGGAAGGAACATATCCGTTACCGGAAGCGCAACTTGACCGGTTTATGTTCAATATTAAGATTGATTATCCGTCGCTTAGTGAAGAAGAAAAGATTTTAGCAACAACAACCCGCAATGAGCGGGCGGAGATTAGGAAAATTTTGAGTGGTAAAGTGATTGTCAATCTTCAGAAGTTGGTTAATAGTGTTGCGGTGAGTCAGTATATTATTCAATATGTTGCTCGTCTTGTTCGGGCGACGCGTCCGCGAGACGAATCGGCTCCGAAGTTTATCAAGGATTTGGTTGATTGGGGGGCGGGACCGAGAGCGGGGCAATATCTGATTCATGGCGGCAAGGCTCTTGCGGCGATGGAGGGGCGTTTTTCGGTATCGATTGATGATATTCGGTCTTGTGCGGTTCCGGTGTTACGGCATCGCATCAGTACAAATTTTCAGGCTCAGGCGGAAGGCATGACCAATGAAGATTTAATCGAACGACTTGTTAAAGAGTTGCCGACTCCAACCATCGAAAAATTTGAAAAA
>JAISNF010000330.1 GCA_031276415.1 Planctomycetaceae bacterium | reverse complement strand
TCTCAATTTTTATCCTGCCCTTTCAGGGCGAAATTGTTGTTGGTCATTTCAACCCTACCCGTTGGGTAGGGCTGGCTTATGTTGCCCCTTCGGGGCGTAGGAAAATATCAATCAATCTTCTGGAATAGATTATGAGATTATGAAAATAAACTGTTACAATGCATTGCGTCTCTACGAAAATTTTCATTATGATAACTTGTTAAACATCTCCGTGAACGGTTACCAAAAAACAATCTGCGTTCATCTGCGGACAATTTTCAAAATCATCTGCGGACTCATTTTTCGGGCAAGGTTTTGTGATGAAGTCATGTAATTATCATGTAATGGTTATGTATTTTATTTTCTTGTTGTTCCGATGAAGAGTAGGAGGGTTACTAAGATTCCGGCTAGGAAGATCGCGGCGGCATAGCCGGAAAGGAACAACGTCCAGAACCAAATCGGAACATGACGATACCAACTATCCGCCCCCTGTTTCGGTTTTGTTTCCGGCTTTTTTGTTGTTTCCGATTTGGATGTTTGAGCAGAATCCGTTGGCATCTCGTTTTGCCGGCGAAAATGTGAACGCACCTTTTCAATTTCATTGAGCGCACGAAGGGTTTGATCCTCAAATTTGCCCTGACCACCAACCGAAGAACCGCCCGAACCAACATGACTTGCCTGCGAAAACATGCTCGAACCATGAACCGAATCCAAAAGATTCACGTTGACATCGCCGCCCAAAATCGAAAAATCCGAGTCATGCCCCGCCGATTCGGCATTGCTTTTCCGCGCCTCCTTCATGTCCATCTGATGCAAAATCTGCAAAAGTTTTCCACGTTGAATGTTCGGTATTGATGCCGCATCGGCAAATCTACTGTCCGCCTTCCATAAAGAAAACGCGGAAAAATTCATCGGCAAAAATTCATTGGAATCAGCATAACCGTACTTGATAAGCCAATTCTCAAAATCCTGCACAACCTCCATCGCCGATTGTTGCCGATCTTCAGGGCGTTTGGACATCATCTTTCGGCAGAGAAAAACCAAGTCTTCCGGCGTGTCCGGTCGGTCAATCAGAATACTTGGCGGTTCTTTTTGTTGATGATCCAAAAGCCGCTTCGGTACAGAACCGTCAGGAAAAGGCGGATGTCCCGTTAAACAAAAATACAAAACACCGCCCAATGAATAAATATCCGCACGAGCATCAACTTTATGACTGTCAATAGCCTGTTCCGGTGCCAAATAATCGGCAGTTCCCAAAATAGTGTCTTCCTGAATATGCGTGATACGCCCTTCGTAAAGATGTTCGTCCAACAAAGCAAGACCAAGATCAAGAATTTTAACTTCACCTTGCGTACTGACAAGAATGTTGCCCGGCTTCACGTCACGGTGAATAACCCCTACCGCATGAGCATAAGCCAAAGCGTTTGCAGTTTGACGCAAAATATTAACAATTCGGGCAAAAGGAATTTTTCCTTCCTTTTCAATAATTTTCTGCAAGTTTTCGCCCGGAAAATATTCCATGACAATATAATGCAAATCACCTTCGTGATCAATGTCGTAAGCCCGAACAATATTGGGATGATCCAACGAGGCAATCGCTTGGGCTTCACGAATAAAACGTTCAAGATAAATCGATTTCTCAAGCCGTTTTCGCGGTAATACTTTAATCGCCACACGGCGTTGCATTAGGGTGTGTTCGGCAAGATACACCGAACTCATTCCGCCGGAACCAAGATGTCCCAATATTTTGTATTGCCGGAGAAAAAAACCTTTGTAACGCTTTTTCAGAAGTTGTTTCACATGCCAGACCGTCAGCAAATAACGTTTGACCAACGCCGAAGCGACATATTGCACATCATCTAATTGTCCTTCTGTTGCTTCCGATTCAATAGACGCCAACGCTTCATCGAGTTTGACGGAATCAATCAACCCGCTGCGGCGTAGTAAATCAAGAAATTGAGTAACAGAGATAGAAATCATGGAAAAGATTTTCGGATTGAAATTTTCACAAATAAGGGGTTGTTTAGTTGATAGTTGAGAGTGGATAGTGGAGAGTGCCGCAAGCGGAATTATTATCATTATAGCAATAATTCCGCTTGCGCAACTCTCCACTATCCACTTTCAACTATCAACTATTATAAAGTTGGTCAATTTCTTGTCGGGTTAAATGCCGCCATTCTGCCGGAGTTAATTTTCCGATTTTCACGGGACCAACCGCAATACGAATCAAGGTTAAAACTTTGTGCCCCAGCCGGGCAAAAAGCCGCCGGACTTCACGGTTTTTACCTTCCGCAAGCGTGATGTCCAAAATGGTACTTTGTTTATGTTGTCTTTTAATAACCGCTCCCGATACTTTCGCAAACCCCTCCGCAAAATACATTCCCTGACGTAATCGATTCAACGAATCTTGCGTTACTTCGCCCGCCACCTGAACACGATACACCTTCGAAACTCCATATTTCGGATGCGTTAAACGTTCCGACAAAGCCCCATCGTTGGTTAGAAGAATTAACCCTTCACTGTCCATGTCAAGCCGACCAATCAGGAACAACCGACCAAATGTTTTCGGAATCAAATCAAGTGTTTTTGCCCGTCCTTGCTGGTCATGGTTTGTGCAAAGATAACCTTTCGGCTTAAAAAGAGCAAGATAAACAGGTTTTGATTTTTTGAGCCGTTCGCCGTCCACTTTAATCTCACTCCGAACCGGATCGACCTTACAACCAAGCAAAGCAACAGAACCGTCAACCTCAACCCTGCCTTGCTCAATCAATTCCTCACATTGCCGACGACTCCCAAAACCGGCAACCGCAAGAATTTTCTGCAACCGATGTTGTTCCCCTGATTCCTTTTCAAACAAACTGTTCCGGCGATTGCCCGAATAATTTGTTTTTGCGGTTGTTTTGACAAAATTTTTGCCGGTTCTTTTTGCCGTCTTTTTTGTCGTATTCCCTGCCGTAATATTCCTTGTCCTATTTCCGGCGGTGCTTGTCCTATTTCCGGCGGCGGTCGTTCCGCCAACAGATTTCGCCGCATTTCGTGCGGCGGA
>JAISNF010000306.1 GCA_031276415.1 Planctomycetaceae bacterium | reverse complement strand
CTACCTCTTGAGTTTTGTAATCAATGAGGTGGGCAACCTAGAACTTTTCGCAGATTTATTCAATATCTGGAAGAACACCGCCGTCATTACAGTCGGCAAGTTTCAGGAATGCTCCGTAATCTGTTTCACTTCCCCGTGAAATAGTATTTCGTAGGGCATGAATGGAACCATCACCATACAGAAAATTACAGACTCCAGGATGCCAACTTCCAAATCCGGCAACATCTTGATCGGCATTAGCCAAATCACCACCGCCACGTGCAATCCCCTAATGGCATTACGTCCTAGCCAAAATTCCCACAAAATAATCAAATTTAATTCGTTGTAACCGTTACACTGAAATTTAGCGGATGTTTTTTATTGATTATTTTGTTTTTTGATGTATTTTCGCCCAGATAAGGGCGTAACTTTCATAACCGCAGGTCAGCGACCTGTGGTAACAAATCCGCCCGTCATTTCTGCCTTGAAAGAGCAAGACTTTATTGATATTATTAGTGTTGCCCAATAGTGAATAGTGTTGCATTGCGGAATTCTCCACTATCCACTCTCAACTTTCCTCTGTGGTTAAAAAACAATTAGAAGTTACCTTTAACAAAATTGAGTAATCGTGTATTTTGAGATACTTGTGGAAGATGCTTCGGGTAAATTGTTGTTGGAACATCTTGTTCCTCAAATTTTAGGTCCCAAAGGTAAACCGAACAAATATCGGATTATCAATATTCAAGAATTGAAACATCGTGTCATGGCACAAATGCCGCGTCATCTTGCAAGGACATTGTCGTGGGACGCAATTTTATTTCAGACGTTGACGATTCAATTGAGGGCGTATGGAAAGTCGTTACCGCGTAAAAACGGGGTGGTGATTATTGTGGTTGATCTTGATTACCGTGATTTCAAGACTTTTTATCATCAGTTGGAATCTCTTTTTTCGGCGGGTCATTCGGTTCCGGTTGTTGGTGGTGGTGTTCGGTTGGCGGTTGAGGAGATGGAGGCGTGGATTTTGGGTGATTTAGCGGCGGTTCGGCGTGCGTATCCGTTTGCCAACGAATTTATTTTGAAGAGTTACGAACAAGATTCTATTTGTGGAACATGGGAATGGTTGGCTGATGCTATTTTTCACGGCGGTTCGGAGCATTTAACGAAAATCGGTTATCCCAAAATCGGTTGCGAAAAATGCCGATGGGCAGATAATATCGGACAATATATGAAGGTTGATGCCAACCAATCCCCAAGTTTTCAGGCATTCCACCGTCTGCTAAAACAATTCTTAACCCATGACTAACTATCAATGTCTGAACAGTGATTTGTGTGATTGATGTGATTGATTAGAATTGATTACGAAAAATCAAAATAATCTGCGATTATCAGCGTCATCTGCGGACAATTTTTTTCTTTCAAACGGTTCACCGTATCGAAGATGCTGAAATTTATTTTTTGCCAATCGACCTAAATTGCCCGTTTTGAACGATTGCGATTAAAATTAAATTTATTTGAAAAATATTTGGAGTATCCTCTTGTAGTTCAATAGATTTATAATATTCTGTTTCTTTATGTCTGTATTTTTATGGAAAAGATTAAGAATCTTTTGTCTATTTTTGAGAACAATTATTAGAAAATTATTATTTTAATTGAATCAAAAGTTCCAATCAATAAATATTACGAAATTTTAAGAGTAAAGAGTCAATGGGTTTTGTTTTTAATTTGTCGGTTTATTCCGACCAATTTTATGTTACATCAAAAAACTTTTTTTGACGGTGAACCGTCTTCGCAATTAGCATCGGCATTACCGCCTTGGGAGTTGGACGATCTTAAAAATCGTTTTCTGGCGAAAGTGGTTTTTTCTACGGGTTACGATGCGGTTCTTGATTATTTGGTTCCAGATGATCTTGTCGGCAAAATTGAACCCGGAATGCGTGTTATGGTTCCGTTGGGAAAGAATAATCGTTCGGTTTTGGGTTATTGTCTTGAGGTTCAGCGGTTTGGTTTGGCGACAACCAATGTTCCGCTCAAATCAATTCAATCGCGGGTTGACGAACACCGGTTATTGAATGACACGATGCTGAAGTTGACCCGATGGATTTCGCAACATTATCTTTGTCCGATTGGTCAGGTTTTTGAGGCGATGCTTCCTGCGGGAGTTCGTTCCAATGCCGGAACGCGTCTCACGACAGTTTTATATGTTACGGAAGATGTGGACAAACGTTTGGCGGTTCTTCGGATATCCGAAGCCAAAGAAAAGGGAATTGTTCTGACTCCGAAACAACTTCATATTTTGGAAACACTTCGTCAAAGTGCCGAGCCGCTGACAATTCTGGAACTTCAACGTGCTGCCAAATGTTCCGCTGTTCCTATTAACACGTTGAAACGGCTTGGTCTTTTTCGTGTAAAAACAATTCGGCGGCAAAAAATTGAAACTGATATTTGGGAACCCAAAAATCTGGAAATCAATCCGTATCAACTCAATTCCGATCAGCAACGGGTGTTGGCAATGATTCTGGAAGCGGTTCGGAACAACCGGCATGAAACATTTTTATTACACGGTGTAACAGGAAGCGGCAAAACGGAAGTTTATATTCAGGCGATTCACGAAGTTGTCCGAAGAAAACATCAGGCGATAGTTCTCGTTCCTGAAATTAGTTTAACACCGCAAACGGTGGGACGTTTTAGAAGTCGTTTTCCAGATGTTGCGGTTCTCCATTCTCATTTAACGGATGCGGAACGGCATCGGCAATGGACAAGTATTGCCGAAGGCAATGTACAAGTTGCTGTTGGTGCTCGTAGTGCGGTATTTGCTCCATTTCCGAAACTGGGTTTGATCGTTATTGATGAGGAGCATGAAAATTCATTTAAACAAGATTCTGCGCCGCGTTATCATGCCCGTGATGTTGCACGAAAAAGAGCGGAACTTGAAAATATTCCGCTTATTCTTGGTTCGGCAACACCGTCATTGGAATCATGGCATGATGTGAATCATCACAATGTTCACGGTAATTCTGTTGCGGATTTTGATTCTTGTACTAAATTAATTTCGATGCCGCATCGTGTTAAGAATTTGCGGTTGCCTTCTGTTGAGATTGTTGATTTACGCGAAGAGATACGAAACCGTTCAACGCGGGGAGCGATTCATCGGCAACTGCATGTTGCGATTCGGTCGGCGTTGGACGAAAAGGGGCAAGTTATTTTGCTTTTGAATCGTCGCGGTTTTTCGACACATATTCAATGTCCGGCGTGTGGTGATGCGCTCAAATGTCCGAACTGTGATGTTTCGCTGACGCATCATAAAACGGAAGAGATTGCGTTATGTCATTATTGTGATTATCAGATTCCTGCGCCGACACGTTGTCCGAAGTGTCGGTTTCACGGAATTTGGTACGGCGGTTTTGGAACGCAAAAACTTGAAACGGAAATCAAAGCCCGTTTTCCTGATGCGGCGGTGTTACGCATGGACACGGACACGATGCAAGGTCATGGTGCGCATGAACGTGCGCTTTCGCAATTTCGGGAGGGCAAGGTACAAATTTTGCTTGGAACACAAATGATTGCCAAGGGGCTTGATTTTCCGAATGTTACATTAGTTGGTGTAATTAATGCGGACACGGCGTTACATTTACCGGATTTTCGTGCATCGGAGCGGACGTTCCATTTGATTACTCAGGTTGCGGGTCGAACTGGTCGTGGTGAGCGTGGGGGGCGTGTGATTATTCAGACATTTAGTCCTGATCATCCGGCGATTCTTGCTGCGGCGAGACATGATTACCGTGCGTTTGTTACGCAGGAATTACCGATGCGGAAATTACTTGGTTATCCGCCGTACACGAAAATGATCCGAATTGTTGTACGCGGCGAAAATGAAACAAAAACACGGGATTTTGCGGTAGAGTTTGCTGAACGTCTCAAGACATTTTCTTCGACTTCGGCTGCTTCTACTTCGGCTACTTCTGCTATTTCTGTTGATTCTTCTGCTTCAGTAAAAGTTCCGATTACGCCAATGACGTTCCGTCTTCTGGGACCTGCGTCTGCGCCGTTTGCCAAGTTGCGAGGAAAATATCGTTTCCATATTCACATTCACGACACTGACGGCGAACATCTCCATGATTTAGTGTGTTCTGTTTCGCTTGCAATGAAAACGAAAACTCCAACTGATATACAATGGATTATTGATGTTGATCCGATTGACATGTTGTAATATATTGTAATATAAATATAATCGCCTATTTTCTTAGCCGCAAAATAAGCGACAACAAAAATAGACTCCAGAACTTCGGATTAAAATAATATAAAAATGGAGTACGGCACTATTTCGTATAACAGGATTGCTCACGTTTCGCCCGTTTTGCGATTTTTATCTTAATCTTTGTGCCGTGAAAGAAAGCCATACTGCCTGTCAACACTTGATTAACCGTTCAGTTTACGGTAACAAGGGACCACATCTACCACCAAGTCCCTTGCGGGGTCAAATTTACCCAACATTTTGCCGAATGGTTTTTACCCGCCGTTGTAGAGCCGCAATGTATTGCGTCTCTACTGTGAACGCGGTGTTTTCTGTGGTAAAATAAACTGTGGCTGAATAAAAAAGCGGTTATTATTACGGTTATTATTACGGTTATTATTAGAAGTAACTTCAAATATATTTTAGTGAGATGTTTAGAGATTTTTATCAGAACAATTGGTCGTCAGAGATTGAAAATGAACTTCAGCAACTTTTGAAAATTGCGGTTGCGGAGGATGCCGGTCATACCGGAGATTTGACGAGTCTTGCTCTAATTCCAGAGCAATTATACGGTTCCGCAACAATCCGTTCCCGCGAAAACGGAGTTATGGCGGGTGTTCAAGCAGTTCCGGCAATTCTCAAAGCAATCAATCCGGCTCTCGAATGGCAACCAAACATCACAGATGGTTCACTGATTTTATCCGGCGATAAAATCGGTCTGCTCAAAGGATCTGTACAAAGTATTTTGATTGCGGAACGTTTGGTGTTGAATTTACTCGGCAAACTCTCCGGCATTGCAACATTAACCAAAAAATATGTTGAAGCGGTTGCAGGAACACCGGCAAAAATCTACGATACACGGAAAACAACTCTCGGCTGGCGGCGATTGGAAAAATATGCGGTTCGTTGCGGCGGCGGACGAAATCACCGGACTGGTCTTTTTGATGCCGTGTTGATTAAAGACAACCATCTTGCCGTCGGGCATATCGGACACAACAGCAGCAAACACAACAACAGAAACAACAGCGGACAATTCACGCCGGCAGAAGCGGTTGTTCAAACCCGCGAATTTTTCCGCCTTCATTCCGATTCCTTCCATTTTGAATCTTTTCACGAATCTTTTCACAAAAATGAAAACCAATCCGCTCCTTTCATACCAATTATCGAAATTGAAGTAGATACATTGGAACAACTGCAAGAAGTTTTACCGGTCAAGCCTGATATTGTTCTTCTTGACAACATGGCGTTGCCGCAACTTATTCAAGCGGTTGAAATTAGAAACAATCTGGCTCCCGAAGTAGAATTAGAAGCCTCTGGAGGAATTAACCTGAAAACAGTCGGTAATATCGCAACTACCGGTGTTGAACGAATTAGTGTCGGGGCGCTGACCCATTCCGCCATCGCCCTGGATTTAGGACTCGATTGGGACTAAATTTTTTTCTTAACCACAGAAAATTTTTATTAACCACAGAGAACACAGAGTTCTCAGAGAAGGAAAATTTAATTTAATTATGTAATATTTCAGTGGAATTTTTATTTCTCAATCTTAACCCTGCTAGGGGTGTGATGTACATAACCGTAGGTGTAGCGACGCGCAACCTACGGATAAACCAGATAAAACCCAACAAAGCCCCGCCAGGGGCGAGATTATCAGCCCGAACAACCATAATCTCGCCCCGTGCGGGGCTTTGAAAAATTGGGGTGGGTGTTGCCGATCCGTAGGTTGCGCTTCGCTACACCTACGGTTATGCATAATCCCGTCCCTGCGGGACTTAGGAAATATTACGGAATTTCGACTAAACCGCAAAATTTGTGAGTTACAAGACCAATGATTAAACGGCGTTCTATTCGTTTTATAATGTGGACGGCATTGAGCCTTCTGTTTTTGTTGGTTTTTTTGTCGGCATTAGCGGGGCATTATGCGGTGAGTTTGTACAAAAAACAAGTTCGCGATATTGCGTGGCGTGCTAATGTTCTTCCGGTTGCCGGAAAATTGAGCGGTTATGTCGGCGAACTGCGGACAATTCTCAGCGAATTTCGCGGTGCCCGCCGAACACGGCTTCGGTTGTCGCCGCTTGACACGGGCGATGATTTGCCGATTCTTGAGGCGAAATTTCAAAAACCGTTGTTTGGTCTTGAACAGGCTCACAGGGAATATCGGCAAATACTGCAAGATCGTGTTGCGGAAATAGGAGTTGAAGACAGTTTTAAGCAAGAGTTTTCAACAGTCAACGATATTCGGCGTTCTCTTGACGCCTTGAAACTCGCCCTTTCGCAAAACAAAAACAGCGAAAAAAGAATCACAGACACAATGCTTGAAGAAATTGATCATCAGTTAATACAACTCCAACAACTCGCGAATACGTTGCCCAATTATCTCCACGAAGAACTCAAAATCTATTCTCAGACAATGAAACGCCGTGCGCATTGGCTTAACGCTATTGCGATTATTTCTGTAATTATTTCTGCGATACTGACATTTTTATTGATTCATATTTCGTACATTTGGATATTTAAACCGCTTAGTCAATTGATTGAGGGGTCGCGTAAGGTTGCTGACGGAACCTTTCAGTACCGGATTCAATTGCAATCGCAGGACGAGATGGCGGAACTGGCGGAAGCGATGAATCGGATGACGCAGCGGTTTGAAGATATTCGGGAAGACCTTGATAACAAAGTCCGTGAACGTTCCCGCGAATTGGTTCAAAGTGAACGTCTTGCGAGTGTCGGATTTCTTGCTGCCGGAGTTGCCCATGAAATCAATAATCCGCTCATGGCGATTTCGACTTGTGCGGAATCGTTACAACGGCGGATTGTTTCGGTTTTGGCTCAAGACGGTCGTGGTTCTGATGAAACGGAATATGCAAAACGTTATCTCAAAATGATTCAGGAGGAAGCGTTTCGTTGCAAGGGGATTACGGAAAAATTATTGAATTTTGCCCGATCTGAGCGGCAGGAGCGTCAATGTACTGATTTTGTAACTCTTATCACGGACATTGTTGAAATTACGCGGCAACACGAAGCGTTCAAACGAAAAGAGATTCGGTTGGATTTACCGAAATCGTTTGCGATAACGGTTAATCCGCAGGAGATGAAGCAAGTTATTCTCAATCTTCTGACGAATGCTTTTCACAGTACGGACGCGGACGGTCTTGTAACAATAAAATTGCAACGGGAAAATGCTTTTGCGTTATTAACGATTGAGGACAATGGGATAGGCATGGACGAAACGGTTTTGAAGAATATTTTTGAGCCGTTTTTCACATGCCGCGAACATGGTCAAGGCACAGGCTTGGGGCTTTCTATTACGTACAGAATTATCGAAGACCATCACGGACGCATCAAGGCGTACAGTAAAGGTCTTGGTTGCGGTTCAACATTTACCGTAGAATTACCGGTTGATACACAATAACGACCAAAAAATATACAAGCAAAGAATTGTCCGCAGATGACGCAGATAATCGCAGATAATTTTTTTGAGAATACGAAACAACAAAATAGGCGAAAAAAAGTTTTTTGTTTTGGTGTTGACAGGTTTAACGGCTCGTGTATAATCACGAACAAATTAATTTCTGAATTTTTATTTTAAATTTTGGAGACTAAATTAAATTTTGAAAAATAAATTGCCCGAATTTTTGTTCGGGTATTAAAAAAATCGAGTACGTCAACAATATTATGGTCGCTTCGGCGAACTGTAATTTTCTACATGACAACCGGATTTTCCGGGTAGAAAATTACTGTAGTATCTTAAAGTTGCGTGGCTCCCGCTAAGGGAGCGTCGCGTAAGATACTATGGGTATAATTCAGCGTTATAAAATATGTAACGCACCACTTTTGTCGGTGGGAATAAACCTAACCATAATAACGTGTCGCTCCTAATCTAAGAGCGATATTCTGTTGCCGTTTCTCGGCGTTGCGTTTTCCCCACTTTGTAACAAAACAGATTATTTGTTATGTAATCTGTAAACATGTCCCTTTTTTTCATAAGGAGAAATACTATGAAAAAGACACTCAGTTTTGCTTTTACACTCGTTGAATTGTTGCAGATTATTTGTAATGTAATCTGTAAAATTCTTTCCTTTTTTTCCACAGGA
>JAISNF010000249.1 GCA_031276415.1 Planctomycetaceae bacterium | reverse complement strand
CGCAATTTTCCTAATTTAATGTTTTTCATGATGAGAGTAATGAATAATGTGATTTTTACGATGTTCTTTGTCAATGTTTTTTTAATAGCCATTGTTAAGTTCTCCAATAATTTTGGGTTGTGTTTTAGTTTTTTGGCAAATGCCAAGATATATTACTTGCAAGATTCGTGCCACACAAAAAAACATCGTAAAAACGGCTATTTTGAGTAAAAAACAAGATTTTTTCTAAATAAGCCGTGATATAATCTAGCCACGCCGTGATATTTCACGGAAGAACCAGAACATATCACGGCGCCAGAACATATCACGGCGCAATGATTAGCCAAAAGTTTTAGAAAAACCGTTTTTCTGTGTTCTTTATAGTAAAAAACAGAAAAGACAATTACTTCTATTTTACCGGAAGAGTAACATTTGGATTGGAACAAGGAGGTTTAGAATCATAATTAAAGGTACAAAATAACGCTCCGGTACCCATTTGAAAATCTGACGCCCAATAAAAATGCCAACTAATAACGCCGGTAAAACAATTAAATCAAATAATAACGTTTCCCGCGTTAATGTGCTAAAACCCGGTATAAGACCGCCAATTAACGGTAATTTTGAAACATTTACAATCAAAAAAAACACCGCCCATGTCCCCATAAAATCTTTTTTTCCCATGTTTTGCGATGCAAGATAAACACTCATCACCGGTCCAGCAGCATTGCCGGTTTGTGTCGTGAAACCGGAAAGAAATCCCATCGACCACGCAAATAATCGGGATTTCGGAAACGAATTCCAACAGAACCGCCGCCGAAATTCCTCAAATATTATCAGAACAAGAACCAATACCCCAAGAAAAATCTTAAATGAAGAATTGTCAATCACCCACAAAAATATCGTTCCCAATAAAAGCCCCAAAAAAACAGATGGTAACAATAAACGTATCCGTTGCCAATCAGCAGTGTGCCGATAATATCGTACAGCAAACAAATCTCCAACCACAAGCAATGGAACAACCGCACCAGTTGAAAGTTTTTCCATTCCGGGAAAAGCAAGCGTCATCAACAATACACCAGGAATACTACCGCCCGGAACTCCCGTTTTCGACATGCCAAAAAATAACGCCGATAAAAAACCAAAAATAAGCGACTGAATTGAAAAATCCATAAAATATAAATAGTTGGTAACTTCTAAAAACCGTTTTTTATTTAACCAATTTATTTAAGCACTTTATTTTACCACAGAGAACACAGAGTTCACAGAGAAGAAAAATTTAATGTAATCATTCACGGTAATAGGTTTAAATCGTAAAAACACAATGTATTGCGTCTCTAGTACCGTTGATGATTTTTTCATTATGATAACTTCTTAAACGAATCTCCGTAAACAGGTACAGATATTTTTTGCTGAAATATCTTTGATTCTTCAAGTTTTTCGCCTATAATACATGACTTTATTAACCTCGAAATTTTATTATGATTATGATTATGATGTTGAAAAACCAAATACTTTTTTTTGTTATTTTTTTGTGTTTTGGGATTTTTTATGAATCTGTTTTGAGGGCGGAGGAAATTTCTTCTGATGTTGCGGAACGTTTCGGTAAAGAAACCCGTCAACATTGGAATCCCGAAATACCACTCAATGAATCCGCAATAAAACAATCAGGAATCCGACGCCTAGAAAGTAAATACCTCACTCTTTATACCGACCTCAACACCTCCAAACAAGTTGATGAATTACCGAAACTCTTTGATCAACTTGTTCCGCTCCTTTGTAATTATTTTGAATTAAATCGTCAAAATTATGAAACGTTTAAAGTGGAAGGGTTTTTGATTAACGATTTTGAAAAATTCAAATCCGGCGGCGCAGTACAGCAAGTTCCCAATCTTCGTAACGGTTATGCGTTACGTTGCCGAATTTGGGTACGTAATCCAGAGAGTGAATATTATCGGCGTCATCTTTTACTTCATGAAGGAGTTCACGCATTTATGGGTTATGCGTTTGGTTTTTGGGGACCGCCCTGGTATCGGGAAGGAACCGCCGAATTACTCGGAACACACCGATTAGAAAATGAATCTCTCACACTCGGTTATTTTCCAAAATCACGTAACGAATTGTTGCGTTGGGGACGTATTGATATTGTTCGGGACGATATGACGAAACATCATATCAGAACAATTAATGAAATATTCAAACTTGAATCGGAAGATTATGATGAAAATACGGCTTATGGTTGGAGTTGGGCGTTTGCGGTGTTTTGTGAGAATCACCCGCGTTACAAAATGGCGTTTCGGCAAACAGCGTGGAAATTGAACGGAACTCCCGATGAGGTTGCGCAACATTTTCTCGAATTATTGATCAAAAAAGTACAGAACGAACAACCCGAACTGAACAAACAAGAAATTATAAATCGTCTCAATAACGATTGGATTGATTTTGTTACCAATCTTGATTATGATTACGATTTTGAGCGGACAAGAATTGACTATAACAAAAACGCCCAACCAATTTCAAATTCCGAAACTCAATTTCAAATTCAAGCGGACAAAGGTTGGCAAAGTTCGGGAATACGGTTGGAACGCGGTAAAAATTATTGTTTCACCGCTTCAGGACGGTTTCAACTTGCCGAAAAACCGAAAATCTGGTATTCCGAACCAAACGGTGTTACACTTCGTTATTATCGCGGCGCACCAATCGGAACACTTTTAGCAACACTAATTCCCGATCAGGAAGAAAGGTTTTTGGCAACAGAAGGAACATTAGGTATTGGATTTTCCACACCTCAAAAAATTGGTCTCGGTAAAGTCTGGACAGCCGAAGTTTCCGGTGAATTATTTTTGCGAATCAACGATTTTCCGTCGGAACTTTCCGACAATAACGGTAATGTTACTGTTAAAATAATTAAAACGATACCATAATATTTGAATTAAATCAGCAAGAAATTGTTATTGTAATATTGTTATTTTATGTTGACACAACATCCAGAAGGCGTGATTCTTGCGGTTCGGGCGCAACCGGGTTCAAAACGGGACGAAATACGCGGCGTTCAAGACGGTGCGCTTAAAGTTACAGTTACGCAAGTTCCCGAAAAAGGAAAAGCAAACAAAGCAATCCGAAAACAATTGGCAAAATCATTGGAACTGAAAATATCACAAATCGAATTGCTCTCCGGTGAAACAACAACCCAGAAAAAATTTTTGCTCAAAAATACCGACCTGGAAACAATTCAAACAAAAATCAAAAATCTTTGATAAACAATGTAAGAAATTGACCGCAGATGACGCAAATAATTTTTTAGTTAATAGTTAGTAGTGAATAGTGAATAGTTCGCAAGCGGAATTATTGCCCAAAAATTTTTAATCCGTATTGCAACACTATTTGCTCATTTGCGATTATCTGCGTAATCTGCGGTCAAGTTTGAAATTTTATCGGGTGAATTTTTTCCAGGTGATCAGAGCGGCAATACTGCCGACAATAACACCAATCAAACCCAGAACCGGAAATTGAAGCCAATGATTGTGCAAGCCGGGCGGAATATGAAGATAAAAAAAGCCTATACAAATAACCATCACCGAGAAATTAAACGCAACAATAGAATTCATTAACCGGTTCTTTTTTTCTTCGTCGTTCATTGGTTCGGCAATTTCGGAATTTGCTTTTGAGTTTTTTGTTGTCTTCGCCGCCGATGTTCCCTTCACTGCGGCAGTTGAACCGTCCGTTTTGCGGACAAGTTGAACTGCATCACGCGGATAATATTTGGCAATCGCCGCGTTGACTTCCGCAGGAACACAAATCGTACTGCGAACCGGCATCTCAAAAACCATTCGCAACTCCTCCTCCACATCAGGATTCACAGGTTTCGGCGACGCCAATAACAATTGACCGCGATCAACCATCAACGGAACAAAAGAATGTTGACGCGCGGTGTTGGGATTGATTTGCGGGGCAATACTCTCGTCAACCCCAATATCTTCCACACTCACAAACGGCAAACCAATCGATTCCGCATAAGCCAACATCACCACCTCCGGCGCAGCAATCTTCTGCTGCAACACCGCCTCCTGAAGATCAATCCCCACCGCATCCGCATAACTCTTAACCTGCTTCATCCGTTCAACCGGAACAATATTGTTCGCAATAAGAATTTGCTCCAAACTGCGCCGCACTTTTGCCGTTTCAATTTTTCGACCAAGCGAAACATCATATTCGAGTTTTCTCGCCGTGTCGGTCAGACAAAGCATTGCCTTCGCCAATTCATTGAGCAACACCTGAGTTTCCGCCGCATAATCACCGGAAGCATATTTTCGGACATGAGCGTTCATCTTCCGGTAATTTTCACGGATTTTCGACGGATCATCCTCAAATGACTTCAACCGAAGTAGTTGATAATAATTGAGCGGGCGGTTCGTCTCCTGAATACCAAGCCAATCACGATAAACATCAATCTGCACTTTAGCCATATCAATTTGCCCTTTGTTTTTTTATTTAACCACTTTTCATTTAACCACAAAGAACACAGAGGTTACAGAGGAATTTTTAATTGGAATCGAAATGTTATTCAATGTTGTAATTGATTTAATGCTACAATTGACTTTTGATCTAAAATAATTAAAAAAATCCTCTCTGTAACCTCTGTGTTCTCTGTGGTTAAATAATTGTGGTTAATAAATGTGGTTAATAAAAATAAGTTTGTGGTCTTTAGAAATTTCCCTAAAAAATAAAGTGGAAAAAAATGAGAAAACAAACAACAAAAATACTATAATATAATTTTAACAAAAAAAAAGACGGCTTTTAGAAGTTCCCTAAAATAATTTTCTTTAATTTCCTGTAATCGTTCACGATATTTTTTCATTATTTAATGATTTTGTTACTTTGTCTTCGTCCCGATAGGAACGGTATTTTCATAACCGCAGGTTGCTGATCTGCGGTTATGAAA
>JAISNF010000248.1 GCA_031276415.1 Planctomycetaceae bacterium | reverse complement strand
GATATTTTTGTCAAGCCCAATTTCAACAGTTTTTTTGAATATCCTCGAATATCTGAAATATCAGTAAATTTAGTGTTGATGTTAATGTAGATAAGGACAACATCACAAAGAACGATTGGTTAAGAAAACAGGGTAAACCTGATGATTTATTGCCAGAGAAATAATTTAGCCAATCCGTTGTCCGGTTTTGAGAATCCAGAAGAAAGTAGAATAACACAATCGTATACGCTTATCCTACTTTGGATAGTGATCTTCAAAAAAATGTTGCCCATCAATATATGAATTATTGCAGCAACTAATTTGTCGACAAACAAGAACGATTAGCCTCTATTCCTCTGCGTTAGGTACCAAAATACTGTTCAAACGAATAATCTCAAATTTAAACTCACGTAAAAGGCGTTCCTCCAGATTGACTAATTCCATTTCTAAAGGATCGCTAATCCAGTCTATTGGATCTTTTTTTGTGACTATAAAGCGTAAATGTATTTTACCGGAAGTGGACAATTCAAAATTACTGACAATTCCTGTTTTTTCTTTAATAATCTGATCAGCGTGATCGGACAACCATTTATCTATCAACGTGTTAAGAAGTTCATATTCTTTGTGAAATAGTTGTTTTTGTTGAGATGCTTTATTAGCGAGATACTCAATTTCTCCTGCTAAAAGACATTTGTTGAAAATATCATCTGCTAAATTAAGAGTTGCAGTTCCATCTCGACTTTTCAGCCAAACCCGACTACTACGATCTCCTTGCGTAATACTTGTCGGTGTTTGTATTTCTATGTGATTGTCTTGTACAATTGTTTCAGACATAATAACCTCCGTTATTTATTTAAGTTTGTGGAAACATATACTTATCTGTCTGTATATTACCCCACATTGTAGCGAACAATTTATCGACCAGCAAGAGCAGTTGGGGTGGGTTAATTCCTCATTGAACAAGAAAAAAACAGTCACCGTTGCTCGTAACTGTTTTTTTTATTTATCCTGTGGCGTAGGTAGTCCGTGATTTTTACGATGATAAGGACAATGCACGGAATTTAGGAAACGCAGGCAAAATCAAGGTCACGTAAAGACACTTTATCGATTTTTTGTTCTTCTATAATATTAACGATTTTTTTATATTCTCTGACCAATATGTTATCTATAGTGTTATTTTCATGTGTTTTTTCGTTTAAGACTAAAAAAGCAGTAATTAATGTGTGGAGTTTGATATTACCATCAGTTACAACAAATTCCCAAGCAGATTTACTGGCTGATACTTTTTCGCAGATTTGTTTAATGTTCTTGATAATGAAACCAACAATGTTATTGGAATCCATATCAAGTAACATAGTTAGATAATCGTCAACGCGTTCAGAATAAAAATCATTTGGAGATATGTAAAACTCAAGACTATTACCGTCCTTGTTATAAAAAACAAACGGCGAAAATGGCGTTGTTGGAAAGTCAGTAATATCAAATATTTTCAGGAAATCAGTTAATTCGCAATTAGGGGAGAGGGGCATATAGAATTCCTTTCAATCTATAGGGCACTTCTAAAAATTCAGTTTTGACAATTTTGCATCCTTAAAAATAGGGACTTGTAAATATTTTTTTGTCGAAAATTACAGGCAATATTTCGGCGAGACATTGCCTATCTTACTGAGCCTATCTTTGATAAATCGTTACTCTTTTTTTGAATCAAGGATTTCCAATTTTTTCCATCGGGCTAACGCCCGCGAGGTAATGAAAAGGTTGAATATTGTTACAAAGATAAGGAAGGCGAATGTGAGTTGAGCCGCAGTGTTGTGGGAAATCTTCTCAATTTGTTCTGGAAATTTCAAGTACAACCAGGAAACAAATACCACCAATAAATAAAACGGCGAAACATATTTTAGTATAAATCGGAAAAAATAGGGAAGCCGAATTTGTGATCCGCGCTGAAGTTCCGCAAGACTTGTGTTGATGTTAAAAAACCAATAAACAAGAACAATCTGAACCTCAGAAATAATAAAAACAAACACATTAGCCGTCCAGAAATCCATTGTATCCAACGCAGTTAATTGTTTCGTAAAATAAGCGGTGAAAAATGTTCCGAAGGCTGTAATCAGTGCGGTAATTGCCAGACTGGATTTTCGTCCTATGTTGAGACCTTCTTCAAGTAAAGTAACCTGCGGTTGAAGTAACGAAATAGAACTTGTAACCGCCGCAAGAAATAGCAAAAAGAAAAACAAAAAACCGAATATTTGTCCCAACGGCATTTTGCAAAACACTTCCGGCAACGCCAAAAAACCAATAGTAAAAGAACTATTAAGATTTTCCGGCGTCAAAAAAGCGGGACCCAGAAAAATATAAGCAGCCGGAACAATCAGCATTGCCGCAACAACCGCTTCACAAAATCCGTTCGCAGCAGCGGCGGTTGTACTGGAAAGGACAATGTCGTCGTTTCGGCGTGTGTAACTGGCATACGTACAAATTGCCCCAAAACCCAAAGATAACGAAAAGAAAACATGACCCGCACTGGCAAGCCATGTTTCAGGATTGGCAAGCGATTCCCAGAATGTTTTGTTTGGTTGTGACGGATTCCAAACATAACCCAAACCATCTGTTACACTTTGTCCTTCTATTCCTGTCGGATTACCAAGCGTCAAAACACGCACCATGATAATTAACGAACACACCAGCAACGCCGGCAATGCCCACGAACAAAACCATTCAATCCCTTTGGCAATACCGCGATAAATCAGAAAATAATTGAACAATAAACAAAGTGCGATACAAAACACATTGAAATTCAGAAAACCATGTTGAAACAATGCTCCATTACCTGCCAAACCGGTTGTTTCTGCAAACAGTTTTTGGAAATATTCGTCGCCTGATCCTTTTCCTATCCAGCCGAAAAGATAACGCAACGAATACGCCAGACACCAGCCTTCAATAAAAGTGTAATATGACACAATAATGGTCGGCAATGTTACGCAAAGGGAACCGAAATACGCCATGTTGCGTTTACCGGTCATGCAGATGAACATACCGGGTACGGAATGATGCCCGCGAACTCCTGAATAACGTCCAAGTACCCACTCCGCCCAAACAGCCGGCAAACCAAGCAGAAAAAACGCTACAAGATATGGAATCATAAATGCGCCGCCGCCATACATTGCTGCCAGACCGGGAAATCGCAAAAAATTCCCCAATCCGATGGCACTACCTGCTACCGCCATAATAACACCAAATTGTGTTGTCCAGTTTTCTTGTTTTATCTTATTGGGTTTCATTAAATTGCCGTTATTGGGTTATTCTGGTTGTTGTTGCAAATATTACTAACACGAAAAAACGGTTCGGAAAATTCGGTTACATTTCCAAAGGAAAAACAAAAACATTAAAACTATACCGTAAAATGTAATATTTACAAGAGAGGGGTATCAAATAATTATCAGCGTTGTTACAGGCGTAATGTAACAGCCGATTTTATTAAACACACAAAAAAAGAAACCGTCCGCAGAGGATTTTTGATAATTTTTGATAATTACGAAACGACATCAATCATTGCTGGCTATAGTTTTGATAACGTTTTGATTCCAATTAAAAATTCCTCTGCGTTCTCTGTGCTCTCTGTGGTTAATAAAAAAATTGTGTTTTTTGTGGTTAATCAAAAACGGGAATTTGTACGGTAAAGGTGGAGCCTTGATCGGGTTGGCTGACAAGAGTTAGTGTTCCGTTAAGACGTTCAACGGCGTGTTTGACAATCGCAAGCCCTAAACCGGTTCCCGAAACACGAATCCCGTTACCGGATTTAACCCGATAAAATCGTTCGAAAATACGCGGCTGTTCCTCCAAAGCAATTCCGCATCCGGTGTCTTTACATTGAATAACAAGCATCTGTTTCGTTTTGAACGAAAAAGTGAGTGAAACGTTTCCATGTTCCGGCGTGAATTTGATGGCGTTATCGACAAGATTTTGTAACACAAGACCGAGACGTTTGGTATCGGTCTGAAAAGGCGAATCCGGCATATCCGGTTCAATAATTAACTCAATTCCCTTTTCCATTGCTTTCGGAACAAACAAATCTTCGAGCAATTGTTTTTGTTCATTAACGGTGGTTGTTTCCAGGCGGTTTGGAATTGATTCCTGCTCTACGTCGTGTAACGAAAGAAGATCATCCGTCAACGCTTCCAGCCGCGAAACATGCCGGTCAAGAATTTTGAAAACAGTCTGGAACATGACCGGCGTATCACAAACTCCATCCGCAATATTATCTAATGTTGCGCGAATAGTTGCCAACGGTGTTCGTAGTTCATGAGACGTGTTGGCAACGAAATCGGTTTTCATACGGTTTGTTTCAGTAATTGTTGTCAGATCGTTGATAATCAATAAAATTGCAATTTCATTTTGATCGTTTTCGCCGGACACATTGATTTTTTCAAGTTCCAGCGAACATTTACGGTCACGCAATTTAATATCAACACGTTTCGGTACAACAACCGCTAAACCTTGTTCCTGATCATGAAAATAAAAATCAAGAATTTGTGTATATCGTAACAAATGTTGAATCGGAACCGGATTCGCCGGTGTTGTCAACGGACTTGCCGGTGTTGTTAGGTCGAACATTTCTTTTGCTGTTTCATTATAATAGACAACATGATCCGAAGAATTTAACGCAAACACGGCATCAGGAAGATAACACAAAATTGTTTGAAGCCGCTCGCGTTGCCGTGAAATTATATCGACTTGCGAGGTAAGAGTGTTACGCATTCGGTTGATGGCGTCAATTAATTGAACAAGTTCGCGTGATACCGGCAATTCCAGAATCGGTTCAAAATTTCCTCCCGCGATTCGTCGGGCGGAGGAACTGATTAAATGAAGCGGTTTGTACCAAATCCAACTCAAAAACACCGAAAGAACAACCGCCGTAAAAAGCATAAGTACAAAACCGGTTGAAACCGCATAAAAAATGTTACGTTGATCTTTCACCAAATCGGTAACAGGAAATGCCACCCGAACAACCGCAACAATATTTTCTTTCCATCGAACCGGAGTGGCGATGTAACGGTAATGAATTCGTTTTGTTTGGCTGAATCGCAATGATTCTGATTGTTGACCGGTTAATGCGGTATGAATTTCAGGGTGTTGTTTGGTATGATGCCGTTCCATTTTTTCGGCGGGATATTCCGAATCGCCAAGAACATTGCCTTCGGCATCAACTATTGTCAGGCGAAATTCCGGTATTTTGGAATAAGAACGACAATATTGTTCGATAATTTTTTCCGAATCGTTCCATGATTCTTCGAGTCTGTCCCGAACCATAAAAAGAAGTTGCTGCTGAAATTGTTTCGAAATTTCCGCTGTATGCCGGTTGACTTCATGGGTAATGTACCAAAAACCCAAGCCAAGAATCAAACCAACCAGCAGGAGATTGCCCAAAAGTAAAATAGTGAAAAAACTAGGAAATTTCATCGAATACCATCAATTTGTTACAAAATAAATTTCGTGTGAATATAAATAAAACAACAAAAAGTCGTCCGCAGATTGTTTTTTAAAATAGTCCGCAGATTACGCAGATTATCGCAGATTATTTTTAAAATACAAAACAATCTGCGTCTATCTGCGAAATCTGCGGACACTTATTTTTGTATCTTTTTGTAGTAAAAAATGAAAACGAAAATGAATATCGTTACGGTATAATGATTTTTGAATTTCTTATAACTTTAGTTTTGCAAAGATGGGTTTGGTACTTGAAAAAGTGGGGGGAAATTGGTTTGGGTTTGTTCAATAATTTTTCTGCTTCTTCAATATGTTGTTTCACTTCTTCCGGTGAAAGTTTTTTGTTCATTATTTTTTCAATAACAGGAAGTGTAAATTGTTCCTTTTCTTCTTTCAGTTTCAAAAATAAATATGGCAATGCTTCCTCGCCAAGATCAACTAAAAACCGAAACTGTAAAGTATTTTCATAACCAATCAATTTTGCTAATTTGATAATACGAATATATTCATCTTGATACAAAAAATGAATGTTTTCATTTATAACATTTCTGATTTGCCAAATTGGGTAAAGCTTCGTAACCTTTTCTTCTATCGAATATTTTGTATTGAGATCAAAAATATAAATTGCAGGTGTAATTTGATATTTATTTTTATTTTGTAATGGTATCAGATACCCTTCTTTGTTTTTATCCCACCAATCCAGTATAGACTTCTTATCTTTCCATACTTGACCTTGTGTCATCATATTCTCAAAAACTTTTTTATAACTATCATTTTCTTCTCTCAACCCTTTCATTAAAAAAGGAAGAGCATAGATTCCCATTGAAGCCATCGCATCCAATATTAAATTTATATCTTCATCACTTTTAGATGTTTTTAATTTGTTTTGAAGGAAGTCGAAACGTTCTTTTGCCAACTCATATCCTCCATACCATTCCATTGATAAATTTCCATCAACCCAAGGATTTTTTTCGTTATTGAAATCCATTTTCGATAGAGAAGCATATACCGAATGTAATCCATAACGTAATTTGCGTTTCCCCGCTGGTACCTTTGACTCCACTTCAAGAATGAAAGGTATGACACTTGGACCACACTTAAGTAATGGTATATATCCATTGATTTTCAATAAGTCAATGGAAACTGAACTGCCTCCCCAAACATTATTATCTTTTTCATCTGGAAATTTTTCATTTATTTCTTTTACAAACGCAGAAACAATATCATGATAATCAGCATTTGAAAATTGACAATTCAATGCAATGAAGATTAGAAGAAAATACATAGTTATTTTGTAACCGTTACGGTATAATGATTTTTGAATTTCTTATAACTGAAACCGATAACCAACACCTCGCACTGTTTCGATTAGATTCCGTGCCGAACCGAGTTTACTGCGAAGCGAGGTTAGATGGACATCAATGGTTCTGTCTGTAACAATTGAATCATTACCAATCGCTTCGTCAATTAATTGATTACGAGTAAGAACTCGCCCTCTTGAAGCAATCAAAGTAAGAAGTAAACGGTATTCTGTACTGGTTAATGCAACAGATTTGTTTTCGACAAAAACATGATAACGTTTTATATCAATACGAAGCGGTCCGAGAATAATAAAATCATCCGAATCTTCTTTTTTTTTCTCGTTGTTTAGTTTCTTTTCGGGTTCCGGTTTTGAGCGGCGCAGCAAAGCGTTGACTCTTGCCATGAGAATGGACATGCTAAACGGTTTGCTCAAATAATCATCAGCACCGCGTTCAAGACCGACGACCACGTCACTTTCTTCGCCGAGTGCGCTAACAATTAAAATGGGTATTTGTGCGATATTCTGATTGGTTCGGATTTGTTTCAAAATTTCAAGACCGCTCATGCCGGGCAACATTAGGTCAAGAAGAATCAAATCGGGTTTATGATCCGCCAGCCATTGGAGGGCGAGTTCACCCGATTCTGCGGTGAATACATCAAACCCCCGACTTTCCAAACGGAGACGAACCATCGAAAGAATATCCTTTTCGTCCTCAATAACAAGAATTTGTTCTTTAGTCATTCCTAAAATAAAAAATTAATAATGTTGCGCATGTTTTTTTGTTTCCTATTTCCAAAAATTGTCCGCAATTATCCGTGATTATCGGCGTAAACGATTATTGTTTTGGTAATGTTGTCCGGTATTGGTCAACATAAAGTCCGATTTTTTCAAACGGAATCGGTTCAAATTTTTCCGGCAAAAGTTTTTGCAACGGCGAATCAGGCTTGAAATGAAAATCCTGTTTATCCCGATCCGCAAAACCTGTTTCAATATTAACAACGTATTTTTGTAATAATTTTTCCTTTTCGGGAAGTTTATCATTATCACTTTTGACAATATTTTCAACAATAATATTATCGGCAACAATAATATTATCTTTTAAGTCGGTTCGTTCCAAAAGTTTTAGTACGTTATTGTCGAAGTGAAGCCATTGTTTGCAATCAATCATCACATTCCGCTGAAAAACACAACCAAGCGGAGCCTTTGGTTCGTTTTGCATTATTGTTGCCAATTTAGGATAGCGTTCACTCCACGGCGGATTTTGATAATTGAGTTCTTTGGCTTTTCGTTCCAATTGCCAACTGTGATCATTGGGCGAATTCCATTGTTTCCAAGTCATACCGCGTGAATCCAAACTAATTCCCTGATAACATTCAATAAAAAGATTATTTTCCGCAACATTATCACGTCCGCCGCCGATAAAAACGGCACGGCTCGCTTTATAAAAAATGTTGCGCCGAATGGTATCGCCGCAATCACAATCGTCAAGATAAACGCCCATTGTTCCGTGTGAATCGGAAGTTCCAAGATCATGAATATAATTTTCTTCAATAATATTTCCTTGCGTTGTCCAATCTCGCCCCGTGTACAATGCGCCGGCGTCGCTCGTTTCTTGAACAACACGATAAATTTCGTTGCGCTCAATTCTATTTTCGTTACCGCCGTAAGCGATAGCCAGATGCGGCGCATCGTGAATCCGATTATTCCGAACAATATTACCGACGCCTTGCAAACCAAACGCTCCCGCATAAGTCCGTTGTAAACGCCCGAAATGATGAATATGATTGTTCTCCGCCAAATGCTCGCCGGCAATCAACATCTTACGATCACCGCCATAAATTGAAACAGCAGTTCCGCCAATATGATACAAATCGCAACTACGCACTAAATTCATTGTTCCGCCGTTAAGAACAATTCCGCTGCGTCCTGTTGCAAAAATTCGGCATCCGAGAATTGCATTTTTCGTTCCGCCCCGAATTTCAAAACCGTTACCAAATGTCGGTCCCAATGAAATTCCGCGAAAATGTACAAAATTTGATCCGTTACATAATACAAGCGGTTGATCCAGAGTTGAAAGGACAATCGACGAACCGGTTAAATCTTTGGGCGGATAAAAAAAGAGCCGATTGGTTTTGCGGTCAAGATACCATTCTTGCGGAGCATCGAGTTCTTCAAGCAGATTCATCGCAAAATAACGCCGCTCCGAATAACCCGCCCAACTAGGACCGCCAATTCCGTAACCATGAACTCCAAGCAAGGTCATGATTTTTTGTTTCGAATCAATAGAAGCAACTTTGAGAACTTCATCAGCCCAATCATGCGTCCAGTAACCGCAAAGCCAAATACCCTCTTCGGGATTCCATCGGGCAATTCGTTCAGGAAAACGGTTTTTCAATGATTCTTCATCGTACAAAAAAGAACCGCCGTGAGTCTTTTTCGTATCAGTTTCAGGATGTACAAAAACAACGCCCGCTTTTTCCGCAACCTTTTTATTATTTTCGTCGGTTTTTTCATCGTGTTGCAAACCGTTATCAAGAGTTGTTTTGAACCCTGCCCAAGTGTGATTTGGACAACGGGCAACGGTCATTGGTTCTTCATTGAAAAAAAGTTCCGGCGGCGTATTGGGGCGACCTTTGAATTGATTCGCCCACTGTTTCATTGCGGGAATATTCAGCGTGTTCAAATCCGCAACAAAAACTTTATCGTGAACCGCCGGATCAAGACGTTTCAGAATTACCGGATCGTCTATTTTTTTGAACGCCGAAGCCGGAATCGCAAAACCGCCGATCAATTCCGCTCCGTGCGGATTTTCCGAACAATAAAGAATGGGATTTTTTTCTGTACCGGAATCTTCTTGTTTGAGTTCAAAACTTTTGTTGAGAAAATATTTTCCTGCTGCAAGATAAACAGTAACAGATTCATTTGGTTGAATTGATTTGTCGTTACGTTTGGCTCGAATGGCATCGCGTGCGGATTCGAGGGTTCCGAATGGTTCTGATTTTGTACCGGAATTTTGGGATGTGCCGTTCGGCGCAACATAAAATTCGGCAGCGTGAATCTGAATATTGAGTACAAAACAGATTACGCAACAAATTAAAAGAATACGTGTCATAGTAATGGATTGGGAAAGGGTGTTAAATTAAAACGGGAAAATGCGGTTAATCAAATGATTTCCGCAACATTTTTTGTTCGACCATTTAGCAAGTGCCTGTTTTCAAGTGCCTGTTTTCAAGTGCCTGTTTTCAAGTGCTTGTTTTAGTAACTGCCAATTTTGTATTTTAAAAAACAGCGTAATATGGTTAATAAAAATAGACAACGACAATATTATAACTCTTTTCAAAAAATCTACAATCCATTGCCTCCTCTGCGGAAATCTTTTTGTAACTGTCTATTTTATTTTTAACCACAGAGAACACAGAGAGAAATTTTAAAAAATTATTTTAGACCAAAAGTCAATTATAATAATATTAAATAATGTTTCGATTCCAATTAAAAATTTTCTCTGTGTTCTCTGTGTCCTCTGTGGTTAATAAAAATAAATTTGGTTTTTTTAGAAGTTCCCTATTGTTTCACCTTTTTATTGTGTTGGATTTTGTTTTGTATTTTTCAAAATAATAGATGTTATGATAATTTATTGGGAAAGGAAGTTGGATTGGAATTGGAGTTGGATGTTGCGGTTAATCGGATGATTTCCGCAACAATTTGTTCGGGTTCGACCATGCGTCCGGTTCCGGTTTCGCCGCAACTTAATCGTCCCGAAGCGGGACCAATCATCAACGCTCCGTCTTCAACAAGTTGCCGGACATTACGTTGCACAGATGGTTTGTTCCACATCACCGTGTTCATCGCCGGTGCGAAAAGCAATGTCCCTTCAAACGAAAGAATAAGCGTACAGAGTAAATCATCGGCTATTCCGTGTGCGGCTTTCGCTAAAATATTTGCTGTTGCCGGAGCGATACAAAAAAGGTCGGCTTCGCGTGCCAATTCGATATGAGCGTGAATTTTGTCGGTATGAAAAACAGAAGTTCGTACCGGTCTGCCGCTCAATGATTCAAATGTTTTTGGCGCAATAAGTTCTGTTGCGGCGTTTGTCATTACAACAGTTACGCCAAAACCTTGCTGCACCAAACGGCTGACTGCCGCCGCCGATTTGTAAGCGGCAATTCCACCGCTCACTCCAAATAAAATTTCTTTCATCATTAAAAATAAGGAATATTTGTTTTTGTAGCAAAATAAAACAGACAATTATATTATCGGTGGTGTTTCCGGTTCAATTGCCGTTTCTGATTTTACCGGTTTAACCGGATTATCGTATCGTTGAATCGAAGCCGACATAATGTCAATATATTGAAAAATATCATTTATTGATGTTATTTCATGTTTCGATTCTTTTTTGTTTTCGTCAAAAGTTGAAACGAATTTTTTGTTTCCGTTAAGATATAATCGACAAATTGTTTTTCGATTATTATCATCTAAAAGAATTGCAAAATAAGTTTGTGAATCTCTATCAGTAATTCTATTTTTAGAAACAGTATTGCGCAACGCCGCACGAATCGTGTAAAATCCTTCTAATTCTTGCGCAGTAGTTGTAATATTAATTCCAGGTTCCGGCGTTGTTACGATTTCTGATTGCTCTTGTGATTGTTCTTTTGCCGTTTCTTGCTGCAAAGCGGTTGTCAATCTATCTGTAATCATATCATTAATTACTTGTGAAAATGATTTTTTGGTCAATGCCGTAAATTGCTCTAAAACCTTAGCGGTTACAACACTAGGATAAACTATTTTTGCGATTCCACGAACCAGCCATTCGCTAGGGTTCATAATTTCATTTTGAATTATTGTTTTAATTTCATTTGTATATTTCAAATCACTTGCAGTATTAACAATACTGTCAAGATTAAAATATGATTTATGAAACTTTTTTAACTCTTCAATTTCATTATCTTTAATGTTCAATAAATCAAATTCAAAAAATGGTTTTTCGTCCATTATGTTTGCTTTGTCAAGGTCAGTATAAAAACGATATTTAATACCGTTTGTTAAAATCCCGAACCTTGCGTTTGCGGCTTGAAAATATCGCAACAATTGCCCTTCGTGTAAATTGAGATTTTTGTTCCAATGTTTGCACTCAATAAGAATCAGCGGTTTTCCGTCATTCATTATTGCATAATCAATTTTTTCGCCTTTTTTTGTTCCAATATCAGCGACAAATTCCGGTACGATTTCCAGCGGGTTGAACACGTCATAACCAAGATTTTGTAACATCGGCATAATAAAAGCATTTTTTGTTGCCTCTTCGGTTGCCACTTGGTCTTTGATTTTGGTGATGCGGTCAGATAATTGTTTCAATTGGTCTTTGAAATCCATGATGTTTTTCCTTATTAAAAGAAAGTTAAATAAAAAAACCGGTAACCGTTCACTGAAATTTAGCGGATGTTTTTTAATGTATCGTTACCCAATATTCGCCCTGATAAGGGCGTAACTTTCATAACCGCAGGTCAACGACCTGCAGTAACAAAATCCGCCCGTCCTTGCTGCCCTGAAAGGGCAGGATTTTATTGACATTATTTAACGCAAAAAGTGCTACCCCTAGCGGGGCAGAGTTGTGAGCGGCGGACTTTTAACCGCAGGTCTTTGACCTGCGGTTATGAAAATACCGTCCCTATCGGGACGAAGAAAAATCAACAAAATCATTAAATAATAAAAAAATACCGTGAATGGTTACAAAAACCGAAAGCAAGAAAAAAATTCGCTTTCGATTAGGCTTGACTCTGAACACTATTCTAATTTTTTTGTTTTCAAAAAACTAGATTTTTCAAAAAAAAATCAAAAATTTTTCTAAAAAAATTTTCCCGCTACTATCCGACAAAG
>JAISNF010000271.1 GCA_031276415.1 Planctomycetaceae bacterium | reverse complement strand
GAACACAATTAATTCCGAAACGCGCCAAACGATCAGCCATTCGGTCAGCGGCGTCGTGTTCAAGAAAGTTTGCCGCAAAACATGTATTTGTTCCCCAAAACTGAATACGTCCCTTATCCGTCACAAAATGCCCGTCCTGAACACGAACAAATCCATTTTTTCCGGCTGGGGCATCAAGTTTGTGTGAAATATTCGTTGCGTTATTTGGGGCGTCGAAAGAAATTACGAACGGAAATAATTCATTATCGGCAACAACCGCCGAAACAAAATTCAACGTTAAAGTACACACAAATGTTGTTAAACAAATTAATTTTTTCATAGTAATTATTGGGGGTTAAAGGCAAAAATGGATTAAAACGATAACCGCCAAAAGTAAGAAACTATTATAGATTTTTTTTTATTGTTGAACAAGCCAGAGTGAAATTGACGGAACAAAAGCGACGAGTAATAGGATCACCATGATGACAACATAAAACGGAAGCAGACGTAAACAAATTGACTTGATCGGAACATCAGATGTACCAGAAATTACAAAAAGAAGTATTCCTAAAGGCGGTGTCAGTAAACCAATCATTATTGCAATTTGGAATACAACACCAAAATGAACCGGATCAATACCAAATGAAACAGTAAGCGGTAATAAAAATGGTGTTAAAATTACCATGATACTCCCCCCCTCCATAAACATGCCAAGCAATAAAATGACACCAATGATCAAAAGCATCATCAATATTGGATAACCATCGAAAAACTGAAAAAAACTGACAAACACCGTAGTATCCATTTCACGGGAAAGGAGAAAACCAAAACAGGCAGCCCCCGCAATAATAAACAAAATTGAAGCAGAACGTTTAGCGGCAGTCAAGAAAATATTAGGAAGATCACGGAATTTCAAACTCCGGTAAACAAACAATCCAACTATCAAACCGTAAACAACTGCCAATGCCCCGGCTTCGGTAGGTGTTACCACTCCACTAAAAATTCCACCCAATACAATGATCGGCATGAAAAGACCTGGCAAGGCATTGATAAAACTGTGATATAATTCTCCAAACGAAAAAGATTCTCCTTTGGGATGCTTTTCAATCTTAGCAATCATAGCACAAACAAAAATCATACCAACAGCAAGCAAAATACCGGGAACTGTTCCGGCAAGAAACAACTTGCCTACCGAAACACCAGAAACCGAAGCGTAAATAATGAAACCAACACTCGGCGGAATAACCGGACCAATAATTGCAGACGCAGCATTGACAGCCGCCGCAAAATCTTTTGGATAACCTTTTCGTGTCATCATTGGAATCATTGTCGAACCAACTGCGGCAGCGTTAGCAATTGCTGCGCCAGATACCATTGCTACCAAAACATTCGCAATCACTACAACATGAGAAAGTCCACCTCGAACCGGTCCCAATAAAGATAATGCCAATCGGGTTAGTCTATGTGTAATTCCCGATTCGTTCATGATTTCACCGGCAAGAAGGAAAAACGGCAATGCAACCATAACTAACGAGTCTGCCCCCGCACTTATCTGTTGTACAATAACCGCCGATGATATGTCACTTACAAATACAACATAAAACAGTGATGCAATACTAACTGCATACCCAATCGGAAGTCCGAGTAACATCAATAACAACATACTGCCAATCAGTAATATCATCGTTTTGTTTCTCCGGTCAATTATTTTATTTCGTTAATTCTTTGCAGAATATCCTTAGCCCAACGATCCTTAAAAAGCGGTGGAATTTTTTCTCGTGCCAAACTACGAAATGTTTCACGGTTTATGTCAATAAACACAACACCGGATTCTTTCAATTTTCGTTCATATTCTTTTTCGGCAACTAATAATTCGGAGTTATACCAATCCGTTGTATCTCTGACAACATTGAAAATCAGTATCTGTTCCTGTTTTGTGAAACGGTTATAAAACGATTGGTCAATACAGACGGAGAAGAGACCAAGAAGGTGTTCTGTCCGCATAATGTATTTTTGTACTTCATGTAAACTATTTCCGTAAATTGTTGCCAAAGGATTTTCTTGACCATCGACAACACCGAATTTTAATGCCATAAGAAGATCTGTAACAGGAATTGGTGTAACATTGGCTCCGAATGCCTGCCATGATTTCAGGTAAATTTCAAATTCCGGAACACGAAGTTTAAAACCGTGGAGATCTTCAGGGGAACGAATGATTTTTGAAGAAGCGGTCAGATAACGCGGACCACGAAACCAAAGTTCAAGTATCTCTGCTCCAGTCCGTTCTTTCATAACCCGCCGTATTTCCGTACCGGTTTCACTTTGCCATACTTTTCTGATATGTTCATAATCGCGAAACAAAAAAGGAACATCGACTACCGCATATTCCGGTGTGTACCAGCCGAAAATAGAACTTCCGGCAATCATCATATCAATACTGTGTAAACGAAGCCCTTCAAACGTTTCACGTTCCTTACCCAACTGACCGCTCGGATAAAACCGTACATCAATTAAGCCGCCGGATTCCTTTTCAACCTGTTCCGCAAAACGTTCCACCGCTTTATGTACCAATTCATTCTGCCCATAAACATGCGCAACACGAAACAATTTTGGTTTCTCCGGTGTTCCTTGTTCATTCCAATGATTGCGTCGAAAACAAAGCAGAACACAAACCAATCCGGTAAGGAAAAAAATAAAAAATTTCAAAATAAAAAATGATTTATTGTATTGAATCATTGGTTCTTTGTATTGGTTGGTTGTTTAGAAACAAAGGCATCATACAGAGGAATGATCGAAGTTACAGGAAGAGCAGAATAAAAAAACCAATTCAATGGAAGTTGCATACTAGACATTTGTGTTCCTTGTGTTTGAAAAACCCAGAATATACCCGAAACAAAAAGAAAAATATAAAAAAGAACGATCATAAAATAACCCATTGCTTCTACTTTAAAACGTAATATCGGCGGCATTTTTTCG